>DASXKG010000770.1:0-7644 GCA_036496965.1 Variovorax sp. | reverse complement strand
GCTGCTTGGCGATTCTTCCATCCACGAGGTCCGGCAATGATCGTCAGACGCTTCTTTGCGAACGCGTTGGCGGCAGCCCTGTTCGGCCTCTCGCTGGCCTGCAGGGCACAGCCGGCGGACAAGGTCTGGCGCGTCGGCTTCCTGGCCGGTGGGGCACGGCTGCCCAACGGCGCGCCGCCTGCAGCGCTGCGCGCAGCCTTGCAGGCGCTGGGCTACACCGAGCCAACGAATATCGTCTACGTGGGTCGATGGGCCGAAGGACGCAACGAGCGTCTGCCGGCGCTGGCCGCCGAGCTGGTGGATCTCAAGGTGGATGCGATCGTGACCACGGGTGGGCCCTCGGCTGCGGCGGCCAAGCGGGCCTCGGCGACCGTTCCGGTCGTCGTCGTCTACGCCGGCGACGTGGTGGAGACCGGGCTCGTAGCAAGCCTTGGTCATCCGGGCGGCAACGTCACCGGCATCGACGATCCGGCCTCGGTGTTGAGCGGAAAGCGCCTGGAGCTGCTGAAGGAACTGTTGCCGGGCGCCCGGCGCATCGCCGTGCTGTGGAATGCGGGCGACGACGCCATGACGCTGCGCTATCGCTCGATCGAGAAGGCGGCACAGGCGCTCGGCCTCACCATCGAGCCGCTCGGCGTGCGCGAGCCCGACGATTTCAACGATGCGCTGGCGTCGATGAATCGCGATCGACCCGATGCGCTCATGATGGTGTCCGATGCCCTGACGAGCCTCAATCGCCAGCGCGTGCTCGACTATGCGGCGGCGCGGCAAATTCCTTCGGTGTACGAATTCGTGACCGAAGTGCGCGCCGGCGGACTGATGTCCTATGGCAGCGACATGGGCGAGAGCATGGGTCTCGCGGCCGGCTACCTGAGCAGGATCTTCAAGGGCGCGAAGCCCAGCGACCTGCCCGTCGAACAACCCAACCGCTACTTTCTGGCCATCAACATGAAGACCGCCGGCACGCTGGGCCTGGCGGTGCCGCCACTGCTGCTGGTCCGTGCCGACGAGGTGATCAGGTAGGGCGCGCCGGCACCCGCGAACTCGCGCTGTCAGCGTCCATCGACCTGGCGCGCGAAGCCGCTCGTTCGAAACTTCTGCACCACGAATTCGACGAAGGCCCGGGTCTTGGCGGGCAGCATGCTTCGGGTCGGATAGTAGATCGAGAGCGGGCCGGCATCGCTGTACCAGCCCGGCAGCAGCCGCAGCAGTTCGCCGCTCTGGATGTGCGCGAAGGCGAAGGGCATCGGGACCAGGGCGACGCCGAGGCCGAGCCGTGCGGCCTGGGCGATGGCCTCCGGGTCGCTGAGGATGAGCCGCGGCCGGCATGGCACGGCCTGCTCGGCAGTGCGCCGTGTCCGCAGTGTCCAGGGGCGCACCCGCCCGGTCGGTGACGAGCGGCGCATGATGCCGTCGCAAGCGGTCAGGTCGCCCGGGTGGCGCGGCAGCGCCCGATGCGCGAAGCAGGAGGGCGACGCCACGGCGACGATGTGCACCGGTGCCAGCTCGCGTGCCACGACGCCCGGCGTCAGTGCGAAGCCGCCGCCGATGGCCGCGTCGAAGCCCTCGCCGACCAGGTCGACCCGGCGATTGTCGAAGTGCCAGTCGGGCAGCACCGCGGGGTAGCGCTCGAGAAACTCCCCCAGCAGCGGGACCAGGAAATTCCGGCCCAGTGCCTGGCCCATGCTCACCTTGAGCGTGCCCGCCGGCTCCTCGTCGCGATCGCGGATGCCGGCGATCGCGGCTTCCAGGCTGGCCAGCGGCAACTGCACCTGGGCGAGGAAACGTTCGCCGCTTTCCGTCAACGCGAGTCGACGCGTGCTGCGGTGGAACAAGCGCACCCCGACGACGGACTCGAGCCGCCCGACGTTCTTGCTGACGCCCGCGGCCGTCAGGCCCAGGCTGCGGGCCGCCGCCGAGAAGCTGCCGTGCTCCGAGGTGCGGATGAAGGAGGTCAGGAGCGAAAGGTCGGCCATGCTTCATCTTAAACCGATGGTTGAAGCTGATTGCCTGCGCTGAGTGCTAGACGAAGCAGCGGGATCGCCGGACACTCCGGCCCGGTGCCGTCGCTTCGCTGCTCGCGATTCGCGGCCTCTTCAAAGGATCCCTCATGCGCAACCTCTTGACCCCGATACTCCTCGTTGGCCTTCTGACGCTCAGCGCCCCCGGCCGCGCCGGGGCGGGGGACTTCGACTTTCCCCCGGGCTTCGTGGTCAGCGACATCCCGACCAACGGCACCACGATCCATGTCCGCTCGGGAGGCCGCGGTCCGGCCGTCGTGCTGCTGCACGGCTACGGCGAGACGGGCGACATGTGGGTTCCACTCGCCGCGGCGCTGGCCAAGGACCACCGGGTCATCGTGCCCGACCTCCGGGGGCTGGGCTTGTCGGCCAAACCGCCCGGGGGCTTCGACAAGAAGACACAGGCCGCCGACGTGCTGGGCGTGATGGAAGCGCTGCATGCCACGCAGGCGGATGTCGTGGCGCATGACATCGGCAACATGGTGGCGTTCCAGTTCGCCGCCCGCTATCCCGAGCATGTGCGGCGGCTGGTCCTGATCGACGCGCCCATTCCGGGCGTCGGCCCCTGGGACGAGATCCTCAAGAATCCGCTGCTCTGGCATTTCCGCTTCGGCGGCCCTGACATGGAGCGCCTCGTGGCCGGCCGCGAGCGCATCTACCTGGACCGATTCTGGAACGAGTTCTCCGCCTCCCCGGATCGATTCGGCGAGGCGGCGCGGGTGCACTATGCGGCGCTCTATGCGCTCCCGGGTGCCATGCATTCGGGCTTCGCGCAGTTTGCGGCCTTCGATCAGGACGTGATCGACAACCGCGAATTCCTGTCCCACGACCGCTTGAAGATGCCGATCCTCGCGGTGGGCGGCCAGAAGTCCTTCGGGCCGATGATGGCGACCGTCATGCGCGCTGCCGGGGACAACGTGACACAGGCCGAGGTGCCGGATTCAGGCCATTGGATCATGGAAGAGAATCCGGCCGCCACGACGCGCCTGGTGCTGGACTTCCTCGGTCCTTGAGCGGCTTCGGCGCTTCAGTCTTCCGCGCTCGCGTTCCAGAACGCCTGCGAAACACCGGGCTCGGCCTCCACCAACTCCATGACCTGGTCGAGTTCGTGCGCCTCGACCGCGGTCGCATACAGCTTGGCCTCGATCTCGGCGTCGTTCTGGCCGAAGGGATGCTGGTCGACGTCGCGCACGGGATAGTTGGCCGCCTCCAGCAATTCGACGAGCTTCTCGCGCACCTCTGCCTGACAGTCGCGCTGGCAGATCACGTAGACGGTGTAGGCGGCCTCGGCGTTTTCCTCTTTCACCGGCTGGCGGTTGATGCGGTTGACCACCGGCCGCAGCAGCGTATTGCTGGCCAGGACGAAAAGGGCGGCGAGCACTGCCTCGCCGAACAGGTTGGCGCCGGCGCAAGCGCCCACGGCGGCCGAACCCCAGAGGGTGGCGGCCGTGTTCAGCCCGCTGATGTTGGCGCCTTCCTTCATGATCGCGCCGGCGCCGAGAAAGCCGATGCCGGAGACCACGTAGGCCACGACGCGCACCGCTCCATCGGGGCCGCCCAGCCGGGCGGCCATGTCGACGAACACCGCGGCGCCGACCGCGACCAGGGTGTTGGTTCGCAGGCCCGCGGTGCGCTGTCGGACCTGGCGCTCGAAGCCGATCAGACCGCCGAGCAGGAAGGCCACGGCCAGCGTGATGAAGCTGTCGACGAGGGAGGGCAGGTTGATCTGTCGCAGTGCTTCCATGTGTCGCAGTGGGCCCGGGGGTCGGATGATCGGCCGATCTTACGCACCGGCGGCCAGCGGGCGCTCAGGGCGATCAGGCCCTACTTCGCCGCGCCGTCCTGCTGCGCCTGCATGCTGGGTTGGGAGCCTGGATTCATGGTCGAGATGACGCGGCTGTTCACGCGCGAGCCACTGACCACGTTCTGGTCCGGCGCCGAGGCGGTGGCGCGCGCTTCCGCGTCGACGACCGCGGGGTCCCTGGACGACACGAAGGGCTCGACGCTGCGGGTGGAGCCGCGCGTCACGTTCTGGTCGGGGGCGTGCGCCGTGGCCACGGCCTGCTCCTGGACCTTCTGCGGATCCGCCATCGGCGTGAAGGGCTCGACGCTGCGCGTGGAGCCGCGCGTGACGTTCTGGTTCGGCGCATGCGCGGTCGCGATGGCTTCGGCTTCGACTTCGGCACGGCTGCGGCCGCCCGGGCTCTGGGCGTGGGCGGCCGTCACGGCGAGCACCGCCATGGCGGCGGCGGCGATGTTGAGATAAGGCGTCTTCATGGGATCCCTTTACAGAGGTGGTACTAGGTATAAACCCGAACCCCGACTCTAGGGACGCCGCGTGGCAGCGCCGTGACATGGGCGCGCAACGAGTAGGGACAGTCCCGCTGCGGCGCGCGTCGCCGGGCTACCTGGAATAGAGGCCCACCACGCTCTGGCTGCCGAGGGTATGGCCCTTGAGCGCCGCCATCAATTCGTCGCGCGTCATGCCGCCGGCGAGCGTGCCGGGTTGCACGTCCGTGGCGATCACCGTGAGGATGTAGTGGTGCGGCCGGTCGCCGTTCGGCGGGCACATGCCGCGGTAGGCGTTCGCGCCGGCGGAGTTCTTGCCGACCGTCACGCCGGGGCCGTCGGCGCCGAGTTCGCCTTCCTTCATCTGCATGCGCGCGGCGGCGATGTTGTAGGCCACGAGGTGCGATACGCCGGCGCCCTTGCCGCCATCGGGATCGCTGATCAGCACGGCGACCGACTGGGCGCCCTCGGGCAAGCCGGACCACGCCACCTGCGGCGAGATGCCCTGGCCGCCGCAGCCGGGCGCATTGCCGGCGTTCGCCAGGGGGATGGCCGTGCCATCGGCGAACGAGGCGGACGTGACCTGCATCGGCGCGGCATTCGCCATGCCGGCGCCGGCCATGCAGGCCGCGCCGAACAGGGCCGTGAAGAAATGCTGGCGGGTTTTCATGCGCCTCCTGAATCGGTTCGGGTCCGAAGGAATGAAAACCGATTGAATCGAAAATCGGACGGTGGTTCCGCTGGAATCTCAGCCACCCCTGCGCAGGGCCCGGCTGCGCGCCTCGAGTCCGCGCAGCACCACGTCGATCCAGGCCTCGAAGCCGCTTTCCAGCGGCTGCTCCCGGCCGCCCGACCAGCGCAGCAGGAAGGCGCGGTTGCGCAGGTCCTTCATGTGCCGGCTGAGGTGCGGAGCGCGCAGCGGGTCGAGTGCGTCGATCCGCGCACGGCACGCGGCCTCCCATGAGGCAGCGGCCGCCGCAGGTGCGGTCGACAACTCGAGCGTCGCAAAGCCGCACATGGCAGCGATCACGACATTGAAGGCGTCGACCAGGGCGTCGCCTTCGAAGCGCGCCTCGTCCAGGGCCGCCACCACCTGGTCGAGCATCGGTGCGTCGAAGCTCGCGTTGCAGGCCAGCTCGCTGGCGACCACGGGCGCCAGTTGGGGGTGGCGCCGCAGCGCCTCGCGAAACTGGCGCAGCAGCGCGCCCAGGCGAAGCTGCCAGCTGCCTTGCGGCAGGCCGTCGGCCACGCCGTCGAGGGCCAGCGCGATGGCCCCCGACACCAGGGCGTCGCGGCTCGGGACATGCCAGTAGATCGCGGCGGGAAACACGCCGAGCGCCAGGGCGAGCTCGCGGATGTTGAAGGCCGCGAGGCCCTTCGCGTCGATCAGGGCCAGCGTGGCGCGCAGGATGCGTTCGGGGCCCAGCGCCTCGGCGCCGCCGGCCGCCGGATCCTGCTTGCGCGGTCGCCCGGGGCGCGGGCGCGGCGCGGCGGGCTTTTTCCTGGCACTGGCGTGGGAGCTCCGGGGCATGACGCGATTCTACGCAATCTTGAGCGCTGTTCAATTTTAATTGAACGACGTACAATTATGCTGACAAGGAGTTCCGCCATGACCATTCCCGCCATCCCGCCCGTGAACCAGTTCGAAGGCGGCTGCGTCTTCATCGACGGCGCCTATGCGCCCTTGTCGGAAGCCAAGATCTCGATGTTCGACTGGGGCTTCACCCGCTCGGACGTCACCTACGACGTCGCCACCACCTGGCACGGCAGCTTCTTTCGGCTCGATGCGCACATCGACCGCTTCTTCGAGAGCCTGCGCAAGATGCATCTGGCGATTCCCTTCGGCCGTGCCGAGCTGCGCGCGATCCTGCACGGCTGCGTGCGCGCCGGCGGCCTGCAGGACGCCTATGTCGCCATGGTCTGCACGCGCGGCGTGCCACCCCGGGGCGCGCGCGATCCGCGCCAGGCGCAGAACCGCTTCTATGCCTACGCGCTGCCCTACGTCTGGATCGCCTCGCGCGAGAAGCAGCTCGCCGGCATCGACCTGCACGTCAGCGAGCGCGTCCGCATCGCGCCCGAATCGGTCGACCCCACCGTCAAGAACTACCACTGGATGGACCTGGTGCAGTCGATGTTCGACGCCTACGACCGCGGCCACGACACCAGCTGCGTGGTCGATGCCGAGGGCCACGTCACCGAAGGGCCGGGCTTCAACGTCTTCGCGGTGAAGGACGGCGTGGTCTACACGCCCGGCCGCGGCGTGCTGGAGGGCATCTCGCGGCGCACGGCGATCGAGCTGTGCCAGCGCTTCGCCATCCCGCTGCGCATCGCGCCGCTGCCGGCGGCGCTGCTGCGCGATGCCGACGAGGTGTTCCTGACCTCGAGCGGCGGCGGCGTGCTGCCGATCGGCAAGATCGACGGAAAGCCGCTGCCGGCCTTCCCGGGTCCGCTGACCACGCGCCTGTACGACGGCTACTGGGCACTGCACGACGAGCCGGCGTTCAACGACCCGGTCGACTACGCGCCGGATAGTTCAAGGACCTGGACTTAAGCAAGCGCGGCGAACTTCTCCACTTGCTTGGTCGCTCCCGCCACGATGAGCAGGTCGCCGCGACTCACGATCGTCTCCGGCTTCGCGTAGACGAAGTCTGCCTTCGGTCGCTTGATGCCGACAATGGTCACCCCGTACTTCCGGCGCACATCGGAATCGGCCAACGACCGCCCGTGGGTTTCGACAGGGGCGCCCACGGTTGCGAGGGCGAACCCGTCGTCGAATTCGATGAACTCGAACATCCTGCCGGTCACCAGGTGAGCAACGCGCTCGCCCATCGCCGCCTCCGGGTAGACCACGTGGTGGGCGCCGGTGCGTTCCAGAATGTGCCCATGCCTGGCATGCATGGCCTTGGCCCAGATATCCTTGACGCCCAGCTCCTCCAACGCAATCACGGTCAGCACGCTGGCCTCGAGCGGTGATGCCGGTCGACAATCCGACGGTGGCGAAGGCGGAGATGGCCTCGAACAGCACGGCATCCAGAGGAAAGGCCGTCACGCTCACCAGGATCAGGGTGGCGACGGCGACGACCGCGGTGCTCAACAGAACGACCGTCAGTGCCTGACGCTGGGATTCCAGCGCGATGCGCCGCCGAAAGACCGTCGTGTCGGCATTGCCGCGGATCTCCGCCCACACGACAAAGCACAGCAGGAAGAAGGTCGTGACCTTGATGCCTCCGGCGGTGCCGGCGCTGCCGCCGCCGATGAACATGAGCGCATAGGTGACAGCCAGCGTGTCCGGCCGCATGTGGCCGACGTCGAGTGAGTTGAATCCCGCCGTTCG
>DASXKG010000769.1:0-4624 GCA_036496965.1 Variovorax sp. | reverse complement strand
CCTTTCAAGCTGAGCGGCGGCGAATCGACCCTGCTGATCTTCGGCTGGGTCGCGGTCTGGGCGCTGCTGGCGCTCCTGCATCCGCAACGCCAGTTCTGGCATGACGCGATCGCCGGAACCCGCCTGGTCACGTCCCCGCCCCTGAGCCGGCGATGAGCGGCCCCGAGCCGGTCAACCCGCAGCTGCTGCGGCGCGGACTGACCCGGGTCTGGCATGCGCTGCGGATTTCGCTGAACGGCTTGCGCGCCGGCTGGCGCGAGGTGGCCTTCCGCCAGGAGGTGGCCGGCGCGGTCGTCATGCTGCCCATGGCCTTCTGGCTGGGCAGCGGGTGGGTCGAGGTGTCGCTGCTGGCAGGAACCGTCGTCCTGGTCCTGATCGTCGAGTTGCTCAACAGCGCCGTCGAGGCGGCCGTGGACCGCATCGGGCCGGAATGGCATTCGCTGTCGAAGTCGGCCAAGGACCTGGGCAGCGCCGCGGTGCTGCTCTCGCTCCTGCTGTGCGCTGGCGTCTGGCTGGCTGCGCTGTGGCAACGGATCATGTGACTGGCCCATACGTTCGTCCGCCTGCCACAACGAGACGGCATGATCGGGGGATGACTCCCTCATTTTCCATCTGTGTGTATTGCGGCTCGCGCGCCGGCGAACGCCCCGAGTTCAGCGCCGCGGCCAAAGCGGTCGGGCACTGGATCGGCGAGCGCGGTGGCCAGCTGGTCTATGGCGGCGGGCGCACCGGCCTGATGGGCGTGGTCGCCGAAGCCACACGCACCGCGGGCGGCCGGGTGGTCGGCATCATTCCGAAGGCCCTGGTCGACCGGGAGCTGGCCAATCGCCAGAGCGACGAGTTGCACGTGGTCGACACCATGCACGAGCGCAAGGCCATGATGGGCGAACGCGCCGACGCCTTCGTCGCGCTGCCCGGCGGCATCGGTACCTTCGAGGAATTGTTCGAAATCTGGACCTGGCGCCAGTTGCGCTATCACGACAAGCCGGTCGGCATCCTGAATGCCGAGGGCTACTACGATGGCCTGCTCGACTTCCTGGCCCGCAGCGTGCGCGAGGGCTTCATGGGTGAATGGCAAATGGGGCTGGTCCGCACCGGCACCGATCCGGCAGCGCTGCTGCAGGCCCTGGTCGAGGAGGCCCGCCAGCACCCGGGCGGGGACACGCTGGCCCAGGTCCTGTGAGCGGACCGCGCCGCCCGGGCTCCTAGGTCATGCGCACACAGTCTGCGTAGTAGCGCTTGGTGCCCTTCTCGTCGACGCGGCCCACCAGGCCGTGGATGTCGGTCTCGAAGCCCGGGCAGTCGGTGTTGAACTCGCGTGCGAATTTGAGGTAGTCGACGATCTTCTTGTTGAACACTTCACCCGGGATCAGCAGCGGAATGCCCGGCGGATAGGGCGTGATCAGGCTGGTGGTGATGCGGCCTTCGAGCTGGTCGATCTCCACCCGCTCGGTCTTGCGGTGCGCGATGTGGGCGAAGGCGTCGCTCGGTTTCATGGCCGGCGTCAGGTCGCTCAGGTACATCTCGGTGGTCAGGCGCGCCACGTCGAAGCGGGCGTACAGCTCATGGATGTGCTGGCACAGGTCGCGCAGGCCCATGCGTTCGTACTTGGGATGCGCCTGGCAGAACTCCGGCATGATCCGCCACATCGGCTGGTTGCGGCCGTAGTCGTCCTTGAACTGCTGCAGCGCCGTGAGCAGCGTGTTCCAGCGGCCCTTGGTGATGCCGATGGTGAACATGATGAAGAAGCTGTAGAGCCCGGTCTTCTCGACGATCACGCCGTGCTCGGCCAGGAACTTCGTGAGCACGCTGGCCGGGATCCCGGTGGCGGCGAACTTGCCGTTCAGGTCCAGGCCCGGGGTCACGATGGTCGACTTGATCGGGTCGAGCATGTTGAAGCCGTCGGCCAGCCTGCCGAAGCCGTGCCACTTGGCGGTGCGCGATTCGCCCTTGATGATCCAGTCGTCGGCGCGGCCGATGCCCTCCTCGACCAGCTTCTCCGGGCCCCAGACCTTGAACCACCATTCGTCCTTGCCGAACTCGTCGTCGATCTTGCGCATGGCCCGGCGGAAGTCCAGCGCCTCGAGAATGCTCTCCTCCACCAGTGCGGTGCCGCCGGGCGGCTCCATCATCGCGGCGGCCACGTCGCAGCTGGCGATGATCGCGTACTGCGGGCTGGTGGAGGAATGCATCAGGTAGGCCTCGTTGAAGAGGTCGCGATCCAGCGCGCGGTTCTGCGAGTCCTGCACCAGGACGTGGCTGGCCTGGCTGATGCCGGCCAGCAGCTTGTGCGTCGACTGGGTGGCGAAAACCAGCGATTCCTTCGGCCGCACGCGCCGCTTGCCCATCGCGTGGTAGGCGCCATAGAAGGGATGGAAGGCCGCGTGCGGCAGCCAGGCTTCGTCGAAGTGCAGCGTGTCGACGTAGCCGTCCAGCATGCCCTTGATGGTCTCGGTGTTGTAGATCACGCCGTCGTAGGTCGACTGCGTGAGCGTCATCACGCGCGGCTTGACCTTGCTCGCGTCGACATGCGAGAGCAGCGGATTGGCGCGGATCTTGGCCCTGATGGCTTCCGGTTCGAACTCGCTCTTCGGGATCGGTCCGATGATGCCGAAGTGGTTGCGCGTCGGCTTCATGAAGACCGGAATCGCACCGGTCATGATGATCGCGTGCAGGATCGACTTGTGGCAGTTGCGGTCGACCACCACCACGTCGTCCGGCGCCACCGTGTGGTGCCAGACCATCTTGTTGCTGGTGCTGGTGCCGTTGGTGACGAAGAAGCAGTGATCGGCGTTGAAGATGCGCGCCGCGTTGCGTTCGCTGGCCGCCACCGGGCCGGTGTGGTCGAGCAGCTGGCCCAGTTCCTCGACCGCATTGCAGACGTCGGCGCGCAGCATGTTCTCGCCGAAGAACTGATGGAACATCTGGCCCACCGGGCTCTTCAGGAAGGCCACGCCGCCGGAATGGCCCGGGCAGTGCCAGGAGTAGGAGCCGTCTTCCGCGTAGTCGATCAGCGCCTTGAAGAACGGCGGCTGCACGCCCTCGAGGTAGCTCTTGGCTTCGCGGATGATGTGGCGCGCCACGAACTCCGGCGTGTCCTCGAACATGTGGATGAATCCATGCAGCTCGCGCAGGATGTCGTTCGGGATGTGGCGTGAGGTTTTTGTCTCGCCGTAGATGTAGATCGGCACATCGGCGTTCTTGCGCCGCACCTCGCCGATGAAGTTGCGCAGGTTGAGCACCGCGGGATCGAGATCGGGCCCGACCGTGAACTCCTCGTCGTCGATCGAAAGGATGAAGGCGCTGGCACGGCTTTGCTGCTGCGCGAACTGGCTGAGATCGCCATAGCTGGTGACCCCCAGTACCTCGAAGCCCTCGGTTTCGAAGGCCTGCGCCAATGCGCGGATGCCGAGGCCGGAGGTGTTCTCGGAGCGGAAGTCTTCGTCGATGATGACGATGGGGAAACGGAATTTCATGAGCGCAGCTCCGGACGGGCGATGAGGCGCGAAGTGTACGGAATTCAGATGAAGAAATGGGTCAGTCTTCGAGGCGAATCGTCGCGTGTTGCGTGCAGCGGCTTGCCGGCCTTTCTTGCTGTAGCACCGCTGCTACAATTGTGGGCTTCGGAGCGGTGGATGAGCGGTTTAAGTCGCACGCCTGGAAAGCGTGTGAGGGTTAATAGCCCTCCGCGGGTTCGAATCCCGCCTGCTCCGCCAGACAACAGCGAGGCCTTCCATGGTTGCATCCAGCAATTCCAAGCCGCCCGCGGACCCGCCTCTCGATCACGCCGCGGGCAAGACACAAGAAGTGGCTGCAGATGTGCAGCGCGCCTCCGAAGACCTGCTGGTGATCAACACGGTGCTCGAGCAGGAACTCCCCGACGAACTGCAGGTCGGCGAAGTGGCCCAGGCCATCGAGCACACCGGGCATCTCGAAAAGAAGCTTGCCGAATCCGCTGAAAGCCTCGCAGAGGTCCAGGCGACCCTGGAAGCGGAAATCGAAAAGCGCAAGACCGCCACGGCCCAGCGCGATGCAAGCCGGGCCCTGGTCGACAAGCTGCGCGCTGAAGGCGACGACAGCGCTTCGAAGGCTTGAGGGAACGCCCAGGACAGGTCACGATCCTGCCCTCGCGCGCATCCTGTCCGTTTTTTCCTACGCCATGGCAAGCCGTCGTCGCTTGGGTGCGGCCGGGTGGCGGGCTAAGCTTTACATCTTGTATTTGCAGGATGCGGCATGGCCCTCTTCACATATCTTGTTGAAGACAACAGGACCATTCGCGACAACCTGATTCCGGCGCTGCAGGAGCTGGCCGATGCCGAAGTCGTCGGCTTTGCCGAAACCGAGATCGAAGCGGTGCGCTGGTTGGCCTCGCATGGCGTGGGTGACTGGGAGCTCCTGATCGTCGACCTGTTCCTGAGGGAAGGCTCGGGGCTGGGCGTGCTGCGCGGCTGCCGCCAACGCGCCGGCCAGCAGTACGCAGTCGTGCTGAGCAACTTCATCAACGCCGACATCCGGGCACGCTGCATGGCACTCGGGGCGGATGCCGTCTTCGACAAGTCCAGGGACCTGGACAACTTCTTCGAATACTGCACAGGCGTCGTTCATCGCCGTCCAGCGCCGCAAT
>DASXKG010000768.1:0-3400 GCA_036496965.1 Variovorax sp. | reverse complement strand
CCACTTCGTGTGGGTCACTGCCCCCCGAGGGGGCCGCAGGCCGCCTTGGGGCGGCCCGGCGCCGGCCTGCCCCCACGCTCCCCACTTCGTGTGGTTCGCTGCCCCCCGCGGGGGTTTGCCACAATCGCCGAGTGGAGACCACCAACAACAAGAGCACTTCGGAATGAGCGACACCCTCTTCGACTACATCGTCATCGGCGGCGGCACCGCCGGGGCCCTGATGTGCAACCGCCTGACCCGCGACGCCGGCAAGCGCACGCTGCTGATCGAGGCCGGCGGCAAGGACGACTACCACTGGATCCACATTCCGGTCGGCTACCTGTACTGCATTGGCAACCCGCGCACCGACTGGCTCTACAACACCGAGCCCGACGCCGGCCTCAACGGCCGCACCCTGCGCTATCCGCGCGGCAAGACGCTGGGCGGCTCGTCCTCCATCAACGGCATGATCTACATGCGCGGCCAGTCGCGCGACTACGACCAGTGGGCAGCGCTCACCGGCGACGAGAGCTGGCGTTGGAGCAACGTGCTGCCGGCCTTCAGGCAGCACGAGGACTACTACCTGGGCGCCGACGCGCTGCACGGCGCCGGCGGCGAATGGCGGGTCGAGAAGCAGCGCCTGCGCTGGGACATCCTGGACGCCTTCGCGGCCGCCGCGGTGCAGGCCGGCATTCCGCCCAGCAGCGACTTCAACCGCGGCAACAACGAGGGCGTGGGCTATTTCCAGGTCAACCAGAAGAACGGCTGGCGCTGGAACACGGCCAAGGCCTTCCTGCGCCCGACCTGCTACGGGCGGCCCAACTTCGAGATGTGGGTCAACGCCCAGGTGACGAAGCTGGTCGTCGAGACCCAGCCCGACGGCAGCCAGCGCTGCACCGGCGTGCAGGTGTGGGATGGGCGCGAGATGGTCAGCGCCCAGGCGACGCGCGAGGTGGTGCTGTGCGCCGGCAGCATCGGCTCGCCGCAGATCCTGCAGCTGTCGGGGATCGGTCCGGCCGAGCTGCTGCACCGGCATGGCGTCCGGCCGTTGCTGGACGCGCCCGGCGTCGGCGCCAACCTGCAGGACCACCTGCAGATCCGCGCGGTCTACAAGATCAAGGATGCGCCGACGCTCAACGTGCTGGCCTCCTCGCTCTACGGCAAGGCGAAGATCGGACTCGAATACATGTGGAAGCGCACCGGCCCGATGAGCATGGCGCCGTCGCAGCTCGGTGCCTTCACGCGCAGTTCGCCCGCCCACGAATGGCCGAACCTCGAGTACCACGTGCAGCCGCTGTCGCTGGACGCCTTCGGCGAACCGCTGCACAGCTTCCCCGCCTTCACCGCCAGCGTCTGCAACCTGAACCCGACCAGCCGCGGCACGGTGCAGATCAAGAGTCCGAAGTTCAGCGACGCACCGGCGATCGCGCCCAACTACCTCAGCACCGGCGAGGACCGGCAGGTGGCGGCCGACTCGTTGCGGGTCACGCGCCGCATCGCCGCCCAGCCGGCCCTGGCCAGGTACAGCCCGGAAGAATGGAAGCCCGGCGTGGCCTACCAGAGCGACGAAGACCTGGCACGCCTGGCCGGCGACATCGCGACCACGATCTTCCATCCGGTCGGCACCACGAAGATGGGTGCCGACGGCGATCCGATGGCGGTGCTGGATTCACGCCTGCGCCTGCGCGGCATCCAGGGCCTGCGCGTGGTGGATGCCGGCGCCATGCCCACCATCACCAGCGGCAACACCAACAGCCCGACCCTGATGATGGCCGAGAAGGCGGCCGCCTGGATGCGCGAGGAAGCCGCCGGGCGCATGGGTTGATTGTGTTTCAGCTTGTTTCGGGCCGGCGGGTAATCCCCGATGCACTGGGGCGGTGCGGCGAATTAAAGTATCGGCACTCGCAACCGGGCCAGCCCGCAGCGCGGGGGACCGAGGAGACAAGTTTTTCCAAGAAGCAGAATCTGAGTACAAGGCATCCGTTCGAGATGCCGTTTTTTTGAACAAGGCGCCGCTGGTCGGCGTCTTTTTTTTGGGGTCGCTCGAACGCATCTGCACCGATGCGGGGCATGCAGCTTTCAGGGTGCGGCGGACGCGAGCGGCGCGGTGCCGGTTGTCGGCCAAGGCACCTCGCTGGCCACCAGCGGCTTGCCGATCGGCGCGGTGGCCTTGCCGGACTGAACGGCGGCCATGTCGGCCTCGTTCGGATACTGGTTCATCAGCCAATAGTCGAACACGCGGCGCGCGATCGGCGCGGCGACGCCGGCGCCCCAGCCGGCGTTCTCGACGATCAGCGCCACCGCGATTTTCGGATCGTTGGCCGGCGCGAACGCCTCGAACAGGGCATGGTCGCGCTGGTGTTCTTCCAGCGCCTTGGCGTTGTACTTGGTGTTCGCGGCCTGGGTCACGGCCTGGGCGGTGCCGGTCTTGCCGGCCGCCTGGTAGCCGGCACCGACGAAAGCCGCGCGGGCGGTACCGGCATTGACCACCGCCACCATGCCGTCATGGACCACGCCGATGTCCGCCGCCTTATAGCCGAGGTTCTCGGCCGGCGGTTGCTCCACGGGCGTCACCTGGCCGGTCACCGTGTCGCGGGTCGCGAGCGCCAGGTGCGGCTTGTGCTTGATGCCGCCGTTGGCCACGATCGAGACCGCCTGCGCCAGCTGCAGCATGGTGAAGGCGTTGTAGCCCTGGCCGATGCCGAGCGAAATGGTCTCGCCGGCGTACCACTTCTGCTGCTCCGGGCGCTTGTAGGTGGCGCGCTTCCAGGCGGTGCTGGGCAGCACGCCGCGCACTTCACCGCCGATGTCGATGCCGGTGATCTGGCCGAACCCGAGCGGCGCCATCTGATCATGGATCAGGTCCACGCCCAATTCGTTGGCCAGCGAGTAGAAGTAGATGTTGCTCGACAGCTGGATCGCGCGCCGCATGTCGACGTTGCCCATGGCGCCCTCGGGGCTGCCGAAACGGTGGCCGCCGAAGTTGAAGTAGCCGGGGTCGTTGACCAACACGCTCGGGCCGCGCGTGCCGGTGTTCAGCCCGGCCAGCGCCATGAAGGGCTTGTAGGTCGAGCCCGGTGGATAGGTGCCGCGCAGCGCCCGGTTGAGCAGCGGCTTGTCGATCGACTCGTTGTATTCCTTCCAGCTCTCGGAATCGATGCCCTCGACGAACAGGTTCGGATCGAAAGTCGGCTTGCTGACAAAGGCCAGGATCTCGCCGGTCCGCGGGTCGAAGGCGACCAGCGCGCCGCGGCGGTCGCCGAACAGGTCCTCGACCATCTTCTGCAGCTTGATATCGATCGACAGGATCAGGTTGTGCCCGGGCTCCGAGGGCGTGCGCGACAGCGTGCGCACCGGGTGCCCGCCGGCCGTGATCTCGACCTGCTCGAAGCCCGTAGTGCCGTGCAGATACTCCTCATAG
>DASXKG010000767.1:0-5858 GCA_036496965.1 Variovorax sp. | reverse complement strand
CATGTGGAGATGCAGTTCCTTTCGGATGTCTACCTGCGCTGCCCGGACTGCGACTGCAAGCGCTATCGGCCCGAGATCCTCGAGGTCACGATCGAGCGCGCCAGCCGCAACCTGAACGTGGCCGACGTGCTCGACCTCACGGTGGCCGAAGCTGTCACCGCCTTTGCTGGTGACCGCGAAGTGCTGCGCATGCTGCAGCCGATCGTCGACGTCGGCCTCGACTACGTGAAGCTGGGCCAGCCCGTGCCCACGCTCAGCGGCGGCGAGGCGCAGCGCCTGAAGCTGGCGGGCTTTCTGGCCGAGGCGGCGAAGAGCGGCAGTGCCAGCAAGCAGCCGCTGGCGCGCAAGGGCACGCTGTTCCTGTTCGACGAGCCCACCACCGGCCTGCACTTCGACGACATCGCGCGGCTGATGCGCGCGTTGCGCAAGCTGCTCGATGCCGGCCATTCGCTGGTCGTGATCGAGCACAACCTGGACGTGATCCGCGCCAGCGACTGGCTGATCGACCTCGGGCCCGAGGGCGGTGAGGGCGGCGGCGAGGTGGTGGCGGTCGGCACGCCGGAGCAGGTGCGGGCCAACCGCGCCTCGCTCACGGGCGCGGCGCTGGCCGACTACGAGCTGGCGGTCGGGCCCGGCGCCTACAAGGTGGCCGAGCGCGCCGCGCGTTCCTATGCGGCGCGGGCGCAGCCGGCCGCGGGCCGCGACGCGATCCAGATCGTCAACGCGCGCGAGCACAACCTGAAGCGGCTCTCGGTGGACATCCCGCGCGGCAAGTTCAGCGTCGTGACCGGGGTCAGCGGCTCGGGCAAGTCGACGCTGGCCTTCGACATCCTGTTCAACGAAGGGCAGCGCCGCTACCTCGAATCGCTCAACGCCTACGCGCGCAGCATCGTGCAGCCGGCCGGCCGGCCCGAGGTCGATGCGGTCTACGGCATCCCGCCCACGGTGGCGATCGAGCAGCGCCTGTCGCGCGGCGGCCGCAAGAGCACCGTGGGCACCACCACCGAGGTCTGGCACTTCCTGCGCCTGCTCTACGTCAAGCTGGGCATCCAGCATTGCATCCACGATGGCGCGGCGGTGCAGCCGCAGACGCCCGACAGCATCGCGGCGCAGTTGCTGAAGAGCTTCAAGGGCCAGCACATCGGCCTGCTGGCGCCGCTGGTGAGCAACCGCAAGGGCGTCTACACCGAGCTGGCCGACTGGGCGCGGCCGCGCGGCTTCACCCACCTGCGGGTCGACGGCGAATTCCTGCCCACCACCGGCTTTCCGCGCATCGACCGCTTCAAGGAGCACAGCATCGAGCTGCCGGTGGCCAGCCTCGACGTGCTGCCAGCGCAGGAGACCGCGCTGCGCCAGGCCCTGGCGCGCGCGCTGGAACACGGCAAGGGCGTGGTGCACGTGATGAGCGAGCTGACCGGCCTGCGCGGCGCGATGATGGCCAACGCGCCGACCGGCGGCATCGGGCGCACGCAGGTGTTCTCGACCTTGCGCGCCTGCCCGGTGTGCAGCACCAGCTATGCGGAGCTCGACCCGCGCCTGTTCTCCTACAACAGCAAGCACGGCTGGTGCCCCGATTGCGTGGGCACCGGCGTCAAGCTGACGAAGGAGCAGCGCAAGGTCTACGACGACTCGGTGCTGGCCGATGACCAGAAGGGCCGCGAACAGACCTTCGCCGAGCCGGAGGCGGAGGATGTCGGCGACGTCGTGTGCCCGACCTGCGCAGGCACGCGGCTCAATGCGACGGCACGCTCGGTGAGCTTCGGTGCGGTGACGGCTGATGGCAACGGCGCCGTCGGCATCACCTCGCTGGCACGCATGAGCGTGAGCGACATCCGCGCGTGGTTCGACGGCCTGAGGCTCGCCGGCCGCGAAGCGGAGATCGCGCGCGACCTGGTGCCCGAGATCAGGAGCCGGCTCGAGTTCCTGGAGGAAGTGGGCCTGGGCTACCTCACGCTCGACCGCGGCGCGCCGACCCTGAGCGGCGGCGAGGCGCAGCGCATCCGGCTGGCGGCGCAGCTCGGCAGCAACCTGCAGGGCGTCTGCTATGTGCTGGACGAGCCGACCATCGGCCTGCATGCGCGCGACAACCAGATCCTGCTCGATGCCCTGCACAAGCTGGGCGACAAGGGCAACACGCTGGTGGTGGTGGAGCACGACGAGGACACCATCCGCCGGGCCGACCACATCATCGACATCGGCCCCAGCGCCGGCAAGCGCGGCGGCCGCCTGGTGGCCGAAGGCAGCGTGGCCGACATCGAGGGCGCGGCCGATTCGCAGACCGGGCGCTACCTGCGCGAGGCGATCCGGCATCCCTTGCAAGCCAGGCGCCCGGTGCCGGCCGCCGAACACGGCGCGCCCGGCTGGCTCAGCCTGCACGGCGCCGACCTGCACAACCTGCAGGACGTGTCGGTGGCGCTGCCCTTGCAGCGGCTGGTGGCGGTGACCGGCGTCAGCGGTTCCGGCAAGTCGACGCTGGCGCGCGACGTGCTGCTGGCCAACGTGTACGCGGCCGTGGTCCAGCGCATGACCAAGGCCGGCCGCGACGCCGATGCCGCGGGCAAGCATCCGAAGTGGGTCGGCTGCAGCGCGGTCGAGGGCTACCAGAGCGTCGACCGCGTGCTGGAGGTCGACCAGACGCCGATCGGCAAGACGCCGCGCAGCTGCCCCGCCACCTACATCGGCTTCTGGGACACCATCCGCAAGCTCTTCGCCGACACGCTGGAGGCCAAGGCGCGCGGCTACGGTCCGGCGCGCTTCAGCTTCAACACCGGCGAAGGCCGCTGTCCGGGCTGCGACGGCGCCGGCGTGCGCACCATTGAGATGAGCTTCCTGCCGGACGTGAAGGTGCCGTGCGAGGTCTGCCACGGCGCCCGCTTCAATCCCGAGACGCTGGCCGTGAGCTGGCGCGGCAAGAGCATCGGCGACGTGCTGCAGATGGAAGTCGACGAAGCGGTCGAGTTCTTCGCCTCGATGCCCAACATCAGCCATCCGCTGCAGCTGCTGAAGGACGTCGGACTGGGCTACCTCACGCTCGGCCAGCCCTCGCCGACGCTGTCCGGCGGCGAGGCGCAGCGCATCAAGCTGGTCACCGAGCTCAGCAAGGTGCGCGACGACGTCACGCGGCGCGGCAACAAGGCGCCGCACACGCTCTACGTGCTCGACGAGCCGACGGTGGGCCTGCACATGGCCGACGTCGAGAAGCTCATCCATGTGCTGCACCGGCTGGTCGACGGCGGCCACAGCGTGGTCGTGATCGAGCATGACCTCGACGTGATCGCCGAGGCCGACTGGCTGATCGATCTCGGACCCGAGGGCGGAAACGCCGGCGGCCGCGTGGTGGCGGCAGCGCCGCCGGAAGAAGTGGTGCGCCTGGGCACGCACACCGGCGTGGCGCTGGCACCGGTGCTGGCGCGCTCGCGCGATCGGCATGTGGTGCTGACGCTGCCGGTGCAGGCCGCGCAGCCGATGCGGCGCGAGGCCTGAGGCGATGGAACTGTCTTGATGCGCACCATCTACAACGACCGGCACGCCCTCCACCACGGCAAGGTGGAGATGTTCCGCGGCGAACTGGTGCCGTGCTTCGAGGTACCGGCGCGCGCCGACTTCGTGCTGGCCGAATTGCAACGGCGCCGCCTGGGCCCGATCGAGGGGCCGGATGCATTCGAGGACGACGCGGCGCTGGCGTGCGTGCACACGCCGCGCTACCTGCATTTCCTGGCCAACGCCTGGAGCGAATGGGTGGCGCTGGACCCCGCCAACGCCGAGCGCGATGCGCTGCCTTCCTACTGGCCGATCCGCGGCTTCCGCACGGACGTGCTGCCCGCGAGTTTTCCGGCGCGCATGGGCCTGTTCTCCTACGACGCAGGCACGCCGCTGACCGCCGGCACCTGGGTCGCCGCGCGCGCCGGCGCCTGCTGTGCGTTGAGCGCGGCCGCGCGCGTGCTGCAGGGCGAGCGCGCGGCCTTCGCGCTGACGCGGCCGCCCGGCCACCATGCCGGCGCGGACTTCTTCGGCGGCTATTGCTTCCTCAACAACGCAGCCGTCGCGGCACAGGCGTTGCGCGACGCCGGCCTGGATCGGGTCGCGGTGCTCGACATCGACTACCACCACGGCAACGGGACCCAGGCGATCTTCTACCAGCGCGCCGACGTGCAGTTCACCAGCATCCACGGTGACCCGCACACCGAATACCCCTACTACCTCGGCCATGCCGACGAGCGCGGCGAGGGCCCGGGGCTGGGCTTCAACCGCAACCTGCCGCTGGCGCGCGGCAGCGGCTTCGCGGCGTGGCGAGACGCCCTGGCGCTGGCACTGCGCGGCATCGCGGCGTTCAAGCCGGGGGCGCTGGTGGTCTCGCTCGGCGTCGACACCTTCGCGGGCGATCCGATCGCCGGCTTCACGCTCGACACACCCGACTATCTGCGCATCGGCGAGGACCTGGCGCGGGCCGGGCTTCCCACCGTGTTCGTCTTCGAAGGCGGCTACGCGGTGGACGCTGTCGGCGCCAATGCAGTCAATGTGCTCGACGGCTTCACGCAGCGTGTGGGCTGAGCGAGGTCCAATAGCCCGATGGAACATTCGCACGACACAGACCGCCGCCTGACCGATCTGGAGATCAAGGCCAGCTACACCGAAGACCTGCTCGATCAGCTGAACATGACGCTGTACCGGCAACAGCAGCAGATCGACAGCCTGATCCTCCAGCTCGCGCAGCTTCGGCAGCAGGTGCCCGAGAGCGGCGCCGGTGCAGGGCGCAACCTGCGCGACGAACTGCCGCCGCACTACTGAAGACCCCCTTGGGGCGGCCGGCCGCCAGCCTGGAAGGGCCTGCGCCGAAGCCGGTAGTGCTATCCCATTCAGCCGGCTCGACCCCGTGAACGTTCCGAAACACAATTCGTGAACACTTGCAGGAGTCGGCATGGGCATTCGATTGGGCGTGGATCAGTGGCTGGCCGTGGGGCTGGCCGCGATGGGGCTCTGGATGCTGCCGGGCAGCGGCAACGCGGCGGATGCGCCAGCGGACGGCGCGACCGCCGCGGTACAGCTGCCGTCACCTGGCTCGGGCGACGGCGAGCTCGTGGTCCATCCCTGGGTCGTGCCGCCGCCCAACTGGTCGCCCGAGGCTTACTTCACCAACCTGTCGGATGGGGTCCACCTCGAGGCGCCCTTCGTGGCGCGCTTCGGGTTGTCGATGCGCGGGATCGTCCAGGCCGGCAAGACCGCAGGCACGGCGGGCCATCACCACTTGCTGATCAACCAGCCGCTGCCGCTGGATTTCTCCAAGCCGCTGCCCTTCACCGACCAGTACATCCACTTCGGCAAGGGCCAGATGGAGACGGTGATCGACCTGCCGCCCGGTCCCTACACGATGCGGCTGGTGCTGGCCGACCAGGGCCACATTCCGTACTTCGTCTACAGCAAGCCGCTTCATTTCGTGGTGACCAGACAGAACAAGGGCATCACCGCGGCCAGCCTGCTCGGGCCGCCCCGCGTCGAACTGATGAGCCCGCCGGACCACGCCGCGGCGCAGGTGCCGATTCGCCTGCAGTTCCATGCCAGCGGCTTCTACCTCTCGGCCGCGGCCCCCAGGCTGCCCGACACCGGCCATTTCCGGCTGACGCTGGATCGCCCGGGCCAGAAGAGCGAAGTGCTGGAGATGGACGGCGGCCAGACCGAGGTTTGGCTCAACCCGCCCAAGGGCAGCTACAACGCACGGCTCGAGCTGATGAGCAACACGGCCATCGGGACGGTCGTTTCACGGGCCCAACCGGTGTCGTTCACGGTGCCTTGAGCGGCGCCCTGGCGTCGAGGATCGCCGCCGCAACTTCGGCAAAGCCGGCGCCGCGTTCAGAAGGCGC
>DASXKG010000766.1:0-2121 GCA_036496965.1 Variovorax sp. | reverse complement strand
CAGGTGGTCGTCACCGCTGCGGACAAGGACGGCCAGCCGACTGCATTGCGGACGCTGGTGGGACATCACGGGTTTGCGCCGCCGGTCTGAGCCTGCGTCGGGGCGGCCGGTAAAATCAGGAGCTTTGCCCTCTGCCGCCCGCGCCCGTGAGCGCGCACCGCGTTCACTGCCATGACCTTCGCCTCCGAAACCAAGCGCCGCCGCACCTTCGCGATCATTTCCCACCCCGATGCCGGCAAGACCACGCTGACCGAAAAGCTGCTGCTGTTCTCCGGCGCGATCCAGATCGCCGGCTCGGTCAAGGCCCGCAAGGCCACCCGCCATGCCACCTCCGACTGGATGGAGATCGAGAAGCAGCGCGGCATCTCGGTGGCCTCGTCGGTGATGCAGATGGTCTACCGCGACCATGTCATCAACCTGCTCGACACGCCCGGCCACAAGGACTTTTCCGAGGACACCTACCGCGTGCTGACGGCCGTCGATTCGGCGCTGATGGTGATCGATGCCGCCAACGGCGTCGAAGCCCAGACGCGGCGGCTGATCGAGGTCTGCCGCCAGCGCGACACGCCGATCATCACCTTCGTCAACAAGATGGACCGCGAGGTGCGCGAGCCGCTGGAACTGCTCGACGAGATCGAGCGCGAGCTCGGCATGCCCTGCGTGCCGATGACCTGGCCGGTGGGACAAGGCAAGAGCTTCGGCGGCATCGTCAACCTGCGCACGCAGGCGATGACCGTGTTCGAGTCGGGCAGCGAGCGGCTGCCGCAGGATTTCGAGACCATTCCCTTGTCCGATCGGGCTGCATTGCACAAGCGTTTCGGCCACGAATTCGACGCCGCGATGGACAGCATGGAGCTGGCCACCGGCGCCTCGCCCACCTGGGACCGCGAAGCCTTCCTCGCCGGCAAGCAGACGCCGGTGTTCTTCGGCTCCGGCGTGAACAACTTCGGCGTGATGGAAGTGCTCGAGGCACTGGTCGACCTGGCGCCGTCGCCGCAGCCGCGCACCAGCACCACGCTGGTCAACCGGCAGCCGGTGGTGCGCGAGATCCAGCCCGAGGACAGGGACTTCGCCGGCGTGGTGTTCAAGGTGCAGGCCAACATGGACGCCAACCACCGCGACCGCATCGCCTTCGTGCGCATGGCCTCGGGCCGCTACACGCCGGGCATGCGTCTGCGCGTGCAGCGCACCGCCAAGGAGCTGCGCCCGACCAGCGTCGTCACCTTCATGAGCCAGCGGCGCGAGGCGGTCGAGGAGGCCTATGCGGGCGATATCGTCGGCTTCACGACCCACGGTGGGGTCCAGCTGGGCGACACCATCACCGACGGCGCCTCGCTGCAGTTCACCGGCCTGCCCTTCTTCGCGCCGGAGTTGTTCATGACCGTGCTCCTGAAGAACCCGCTGCGCACCAAGCAATTGCAGCAGGGCCTGGCCCAGCTCGGCGAAGAGGGCGCGATCCAGGTGTTTCGCCCCGAAGTGGGCGGCCCGATGCTGCTGGGCGCGGTCGGGCAACTGCAGTTCGAAGTGGTCCAGCACCGCTTGAAGAGCGAGTACGACGCGGACATCCGCCTCGAAGGCTGCCAGTACACGGGCGCGCGCTGGATCACCGCCGACACGCCGGCCGAACTGCGCACCTTCGTCGATGCCTACCCGGCCCGCATGGCACGCGACGCGGCGAACACCCTGGCCTACCTGTGCACCTCGCCCTACGACGTGCGGCTGGCGCAGGAGCGGTTTCCGAAGATCCACTTCCATCCGCTGCGCGAGCACGCCGGCCTGGCGCTGCAGACCGCGAGCTGACGAGCAGCCTTTCGATGCAGCCGCTCGCGCAATGGCCCCTGGACGCGCGGCGCGGGCTGATCGGCGTCTTCACCGACATCGACGACACGCTGACGACCGAGGGCGCGATCAGCGCAGATGCCCTGGCCGCCTTGCATGCGTTGCAGGCCGCGGGGCTGCACCGGGTGGCGATCACCGGTCGCCCGGTGGGTTGGAGCGAGCCCTTCGCTGGCGTCTGGCCGGTAGATGCGATCGTGGCGGAGAACGGCGCCGTCGCGCTGCTGCCATGCCCCGGTGGCGGCATCGAAAAACGCTGGCAGCAGGACGCGGCTACACGCGCGC
>DASXKG010000765.1:0-7222 GCA_036496965.1 Variovorax sp. | reverse complement strand
GGCGTGCGCGCCATGGCCTGGAGCGCGACTTGCCGCACGGAATCGGGGGTGGTGACGATGTTCATGGTGGCGAACGGTTTGCAATCGTTTGCATATTATTCGCTGGTTTCGGCTGGAAGTAAACTCGCGGTACTATCTTGACCATTCAGGAGATCAGGGTTATTCGATTGCCAATCGTTTGCAGAAATGAATCCATCCGCACCGGTCACCGTCACCATCCGCGATGTCGCGCAGGCCGCCGGCGTGCATGTATCGACCGTCTCGCGGGCACTCAATCCGGACAAGCGCGGGCTGATCAGTGCGGAGGTGCTGCGGGTGGTGGAGGAAGCCGCGCAGAAGCTCGGCTACCGGCCCAATCGCGCGGCATCGGCCTTGCGCACGGGGCGCACCCGCACCATCGGCGTGCTGGTGCCCGACATCACCAATCCGGTGTTCCCGCCCATCCTGCAGGGCATCGAGGCCAGCGCCGCGGCGCGCGGCTATTTCGTCTTCGTGACCAACGTCATGGATGCCGCCCTGGCGCGTCCGATCGTCGAGCGCATGCAGGCCCAGCGCGTCGATGGCCTGGTCATGGCCACCGCGATGCGCGACGACCCGCTGGTCGACTACATCGCCCGCGCCGGCATGCATGCCGTGCTGGTGAACCGGGCCGACGACACCGGCCGCCTGCCCGCCGTGGTGAGCGACGACCGGCTGGCGATGAAGCTGGCGGTCGACCATCTGGTGGCGGCCGGTCACCGACGCATCGCCCACCTGGCGGGACCGCAGAACCTGCCGACCGGCGTGGGCCGGCGCCAGGGCTTCGAGCAGGCGCTGCGCGACCACGGCCTGGAGCCGGCCTGCGTGGTGGCCTGCGAAGGCTACAGCCGCGAAGCCGGCCGCGCGGCGACCGAGCGGCTGTTGGCGCATCCCGAACGTGCGCAAGCCGTGGTCTGCTGCAACGACCTGGTGGCCCTCGGCGCCTACGACGTGCTGCGCCAGCAGGGCATCCGCGTGCCGCGCGATATGTCGATCACCGGGCACAACGACATGCCGCTGGTCGACATGGTCGACCCGCCGCTGACCACCATCCGCCTGCCGCATCGCGAGCTCGGCTGGCGCGCCGCCGAGATGCTGTTCGACGAGATCGAGGGCAAGTCCCTGTCGGCTTCGACCGTGGTGCTGCGCCCCGAGCTGGTGGTGCGCGAATCGACGCGCGCGATCAGCGCCCGCGACTGATCAGCGCGGCTTCAGGAAGCCGCCATCGATCCAGGCCGATGCGCTGTCCGCGTTCAGCCTGAATCCCGGCCCCACCCGCGCCTCGCCGAGCCGTACGCCGGACTCGTCTTGCGCGCTCAGGATGGCATGCGGGTTGTCTTCGTCCGGCACGATCCGCAGCGCGACGCGGATGCGCTCGGATCCCGCGCCCACGCTGACGGCCTTGTTGAGCTGCGCGTGCAGTTGCTGTTCGTGACGGCGCAGCACCTCGCATGCCGTCTTCACCAGCGTGTGGAAGGCCGGCGCATCCAGCGGCTTGGGGTTCTTCTTGTCGCGGCCCATGGTCCAGGGTCCGACCAGCGCGGGGTCGCTGTCGCCATGCCGGGTCATCGAGACGGCCCAGCCGTCGTCGTCCTCGTTCTTGATGACGCGGGCGGTCCAGAGCGTGTCGCTCCAAAGGGTGGCTTGCTGAATCGGCTCGGTGGTTTCTTCTTCTGTCATGGAGGGGCTTAAAAGATCGACAGGCCGGTGCGCGCCACGAACATCTCGAGCGCGCGCCGCCCGAGCAGCGAATTGCCGCTCGCATCGAGCGCCGGCGACCAGACGCACAGCGTGAGCTTGTCCGGCACCACCGCGACCATGCCGCCGCCGACGCCGCTCTTGCAGGGCAGCCCGATGGAGAACGCCACCTCGCCGGCGGCGTCGTAGGTGCCGCAGGTCAGCATCAAGGCGTTGATGCGGCGCGCGTGGCGTTCGGTCGTCACTTCGGGGCGGCCATCGACGGGATGCGCGCCGTCGCGGCACAGGAAGCCGGCGGCGCGCGCCAGCTGCAGGCAGTTCATGCGCAGCGCGCACTGGTGAAAGTAGACATCGAGCACGGCATCGACCCCGTTGTCGATCTTGCCGAAGCTCTTCATGAAATTGGCCAGCGCCGCATTGCGATAGCCGGTCGCGGCCTCGGAGGCCGCGACCTCGGCATCGAAGCCGATCGCCTCGCCGCAGAGCTCCGTCACGAAGGCGAGCAGCTCGGCCTTGGCATCGCCGCGGCAGCTCAGCAGCCGGTCGGCGATGGCGATCGCGCCGGCATTGATGAAGGGATTGCGCGGCTTGCCCTGTTCGTTCTCCAGCTGCACCAGCGAATTGAAGGGATTGCCCGAGGGCTCGCGGCCGATGCGCTCCCACAGCGTGTCGCCCAGGCGCCGCATCGCGAGCGTGAGCGTGAAGACCTTGGAGATGCTCTGGATCGAGAACGGCGTGGCCGCATCGCCCGCCGAGGCTTCCGCGCCGTCGCGGGTGCGCAGCGCGATGCCGAACTGTCGGGGCGACACCCGCGCCAGCGCCGGGATGTAGCTGGCCACGGTGCCTCCGCTGGTGATCATCTGCGGGCGGATCGCGGCGGCGATCTCGTCGAGCACGGGCTGGTAGTTCATCGCAGAAGCTTCATGCGGCCGAAGCCGCCCGGCGATTCACCAGCACGATGCCGAGTGCCACGCCGGCCAGCGCCAGCAACAATTGCAGCGTCAGCGGCTCCGACAGCAGCGCGACGCCGAACGCCAGCGCGAACACCGGCGTGAGGAAGGTGAAGGAGGACACCCGGGTCGCCGGGTAGTGCCGCAGTATCCACATCCAGGCCAGGTAGCTCGCAAAGGCGCCGATCGCCGTCTGCAGCCCGATCGAGAACCAGGCGTAGCCCGAATACGAGAAGCCCCAGGGCTCGCCCAGCAGCAACGAGAGCAGGGGCGAGACCGCGGCGGTGACGGCTATCTGATAGAACAGGGTCTTCTCCGCGCTGGCCGTGGCCAGTCGGGTGCTGCGAATGGCCAATGTGGTGAGCCCCCACAGCATGCCGGCGCCCAGCGCCAGCGCATCGCCGCGCAATTGCCCCGAACTGCTATGACCCAGGCTTTCGCCGAACGCCAGCACCACGCCGGCAAAGGCGATCGCCAGCCCGAGCCACTGAACGCCGCGCAGCCGTTCGGCCGGCACCAGGCGTGGCAGCAGCACCGCGACCCAGAAGGGCGAGGTGTAGAGGAACACCGTCAGCCGCGAGGCGGTCGTGTGCTGCAGCCCGAGGTAGATGCAGGCGAACTCGCCCGCGAACAAGCCGCCCGCCAGCAGGCCCGCCGCCAGCGTGCCGTCGCGCTCGAACAGCGGCACGCCGCGCCAGGCGCACCACAGCCAGAGCAGCGCCACCGCGCCCACCATGCGGATGGAGGCCTGCCACAGCGGCGGCACTTCGCCGACGGTGGTCTTGATGAGGATCTGCTGCAGCCCCCAGAAGGCGCAGCAGGCGAGCAGCAGGGAGGTGGCACGGGTGTCGAGATGGTCCTTGCGATCGATCATTCTTCTTGTCTTGTCTTTCGGGCTGTCTCAGGGCGGCAATGCGACGGGATAGCTCGGCTTGCCGCGCGAGCCCAGCATCAGGTCGGGCACCACGGCTTCGACGTCGGGCACCGCACGGGCTGCGTGTTCGAGGCGCAGCGCCAGTTCGTGCGAAGGCACGCAGCCCTGCAGATAGACCCAGCGGCGCTGGATCATCACCCAGACGCTGCCGCGGCTCACGCCGGGCACGGCCTTCAGCGCCGCCTCGACCTTGGGCGCCAGGGGCTTGTCGTAGCGGTAGGCATTGCTGTCGGCGCACTTGCCGGCCAGCCAGCAGCTGGTGCCGCGCTCCAGGCGCGAATGCATCTGCATGCGCCGCTCTGCCTCGGTGTAGAGCGGTCCCTCCGGCACCGGGCAGGCGCGCAGGCCGGAGGCGATCTGGAAGAAAGGGTCGTCGAACCAGTTCTTCTTCACCGGCGGGGTGGCGGTGTCCTCGGCCGCTGCGGGCATGAGGGCCATGGCCAAGGGGGCCGCCAGCGTCATCGCCAGGCCAAGCGCGAGGTTCACAGCGGATGCTCCGTGTAGAAGCGTCCGCCGTGGAAGAGCAGCGGCGAGGCGCCGGCACTGTGGGCGCAGCGCTCGACTTCGCCGACGAAGATCACGTGATCGCCTTCGTCGTAGCGGCTGCGGTTGAAGCATTCGAAAGTGGCCGCCGCGCCGGCCAGCACCGGTGCGCCGCCGGCGCCTTCGGTGAAGGCCACGCCGGCCCAGCGGTCGATGTCCTTGCTCGCGAAGCGCGCCGCCAGGGTCGCCTGGCTGGCCGCGAGGATGTTGATCGCATAGTGCGAGCCGGTGCGCAGCGCCGCCATCGAGGCCGCACCGCGCGCCAGGCTCCACAGCACCAGCGGCGGCTCCAGCGACACGGTGTTGAAGGAGTTCGCCGTCAGCCCGACCAGCACGCCGTTCGCGGCGCGCGCGGTGATGATCGTCACGCCGGTCGCGAACATGCCGAGCGCCGCGCGGAACTCGTCGGTGGAAAAGGTCGGCGTTTGCGCCTGGGCGGGTGGAGTCACGGGGAAGCGGGCGTTGGGGGCCCATTTTGGCTGAACCGGCCCAGGCCGGCTCAGCCAAAGAAACAATAGCCCACGCCAATGGCGGCCAGCACGCCGGCTGCTTCGGCCAGCAGCGCGCAGCCCACCGCATGCCGGGCACGCTGGATACCCACCGCGCCGAAATACACGGCCAGCACGTAGAAGGTGGTCTCGGTGCTGCCCTGGATGGTGGCCGCGAGCAGCGCCGGGAAGCTGTCGACGCCGTGCGTCTTCATGGTCTCGATCAGCATGGCCCGCGCCGCGCTGCCCGAGAAGGGCTTGACCAGCGCGGTCGGCAGCGCGTCGACGAAGCGCGTGTCGAGGCCGGTGTGCGCCACCGCCCAGCGAATGCCTTCGAGCACCAGGTCGAGCGCGCCCGAGGCGCGCAGCACGCCCACCGCGCACAGCATCGCCACCAGGTAGGGCAGCAGGTTCTTCGCCACGTCGAAGCCTTCCTTGGCGCCTTCGACGAAGCATTCGTAGACCTTGACGCGCCGGATCGCGCCGGCCAGCAGGAAGACCACGATCAAGCCGAACAGCACCAGGTTGCCGAGCAGCGAGGACAAGGCCGCCAGCGCCGCCGTGGACAGCGTCGCGAGCAAGGCCATGAAGCCGCCCAGCAGCAGGGCGCCCGGCAGCAGGTAGGCCAGCACCACCGGATCCCACAGCCGAAGCCGCTGCATGAAGGCGACCGACAGCAGCCCGGTCAGGGTCGAGGCGCTGGTGGCCAGCAGGATCGGCAGGAACACCAGGGTCGGATCCGGTGCGCCCTGCTGCGCGCGGTACATGAAGATCGTCACCGGCAGCAAGGTCAGCGAGGACGCGTTCAACACCAGGAACAGGATCTGCGCATTGCTGGCCGTGCTGGCGCTGGGGTTCAGCGTCTGCAGTTCGCGCATCGCCTTCAGGCCGATCGGCGTGGCGGCGTTGTCCAGGCCGAGTGCGTTGGCCGCGAAGTTCAGCGTGATCAGGCCGAGCGCGGGATGGCCGGGCGGCACCTCCGGCATCAGGCGGCGGAACAGCGGCCCGAGCAGGCGCGCCAGCAGCGCCACGATGCCGGCGGCCTCGGCGATGCGCAGAAAGCCGAGCCACAGGGTCAGGGTGCCGAACAGCAGCAGCATCACCTCGACCGACAGCTTGGCCATCGCGAACAGGCTCTCGACCACGGCGGCGAACACGCCGGCATCGCCGCCGGCCAGCCAGCGGACCAGCGCCGTCACAGCCGCGGTCAGGAAGAAGCCAAGCCACAGGCCGTTGAGCACGCGAAATTTCCCTTGCTGCGAATGGTCGCGATCATAGGGGGCGGCCCGATCGCACAATCAGCGGCCATGAGCCTCCGCCGACGAGATCTGCACCGTGCCGCGTTGTGGCTGGCGCTGGGCAGCTGGACCGCGCCCCTGCCGGCCCGCGCGCAGATCGGACCGCGCTGGCGCAGCCATCCCTTCACCCTCGGCGTCGCCAGCGGCCGGCCGCGTCCGGACAGCGTGATCCTCTGGACCCGGCTCGCGCCCGCGGACGGCGACGACCTGGCCCGGCTGGCCGGTGCCTCCTGCCTGGTGCGCTATGAGCTGTTTGCCGATGC
The DNA here is from genome assembly GCA_036496965.1 of Variovorax sp. Lineage (GTDB taxonomy): Bacteria > Pseudomonadota > Gammaproteobacteria > Burkholderiales > Burkholderiaceae_C > Variovorax. The sequence continues at coordinate 1,030 of DASXKG010000765.1, read as the reverse complement.
GGCGCTGCGCCGGCTGGTTGCCGGCGGCGTGGTCGCCACCGATGCCGCGCGCGGCTTCAGCGTCCACGTGCAGGCCCAGGGCCTGCAAGCCCAGTGCGACTACTGGTATCGCTTCAGCTGCGGCGACGCGGCCAGCCCGGTGGGCCATACCCGCACCGCGCCGGCGGCCGATGCGGACGTGCGGCGCCTGCGCTTCGCGCTCGCCTCCTGCCAGCATTACGAGCAAGGCTACTTCGCCGCACAGCGCGACATCGCAGCCAGCGAGCTGGACTTCGTGCTCTTCGTCGGCGACTACATCTACGAAGGCAGCAGCCCGGCCTACACGCTGCGCAAGCACGGCAGCACCACGCCGCACACCCTCGACGCCTACCGCGAGCGCCATGCGCTGTACAAGCGCGACCCCGACCTGCAGGCTGCCCATGCCGCCCATCCGTGGATCCTGACCTGGGACGACCACGAGGTGGTCAACGACTACACCGGCAACAGCGAACCGGCCCCCGGCGACCCCGCGCGCTTCCTGCGCCGCCGCGCCGCGGCCTACCGCGCTTACTTCGAGCACATGCCGCTGGCCCTGCCGCCGCAGGGCGCCGCGATGCGCATCCACGAGCGCTGCGCCTGGGGCCGCCTGGCTGAACTCTGGACCCTGGACTGCCGCCAATACCGCAGCCATCACGCCTGCCCCGACCCCGAGCGCGACGCCGGCCGTGTCGTGGTCGGCTGTGCCGAGCTGGCGGACCCGGCGCGGACGATGCTCGGCGCCGGCCAGGAACGCTCGCTGGCCCAGGGCCTGGCCGGCTCCTCCCGGCGCTGGAAGCTGCTCGGCCAGTCGACCCAGATGAGCAGCACCGGCCTCGACACGGCCGCCGGCCGCCAGAGCTGGACCGATGGCTGGGACGGCTAGCCCGAGGCGCGCCGGCGCCTGCTGCAAGGTGCGGCCGATGCCGGCCTGCGCGACCTGGTGGTGCTGGGCGGCGACGTGCACCGCCATGTCGCCGCGGACCTGCGCGTGCGACCGAACGAACGCACCTCG
>DASXKG010000764.1:0-5339 GCA_036496965.1 Variovorax sp. | reverse complement strand
TGCTGGCGCCGAGCGCACTCAACGCAACGGCCAACGCGCTCAAGGCACAGGTGCGGATCAGGACTTTCATGCAAACCTCTCGAGGTGGATGGAACAGGGGGCGCGGCTGCGATCGGGCAACAACATGATTTGTGAAATATTCAGATCTAAACAATATAGCGAGGGTACGATGCAAATACAAGGCGGCAAACCAGCGCTCGATCGCCCTACAGCGCCAGGCTGCCCACGCTCGTGCCGCCGCACACGTACAGCACCTGGCCGGTGACGAAGCTGTTGGCAGGGTCCGCGAAGAAGCGCACCGCGCGCGCCACGTCGGCGGATTCGCCCAGCCGCCGCACCGGCACCGAGGCCGCCAGCGCACGCTCGCGCTCGCTGCCGGCTTCGACGACGTCGTGGAACATGTCGGTACGGATCGGCCCCGGCGCCACCACGTTGACCGTGATGCCCTCGGGCGCCAGCTCCAGCGCCCAGGTGCGCGCCATGCCGAGCATGCCGGCCTTGGTGGCGGAATAGCTGGTGCGTGTCTGCAGGCCGAGCGCCGCGCGCGAGGACAGCAGCACGACACGCCCGAAGCCGCCCGCGCGCATGCGCGGCAGCGCCGCCTGCACCAGCTGGATCGCGCAGCCCAGGTGCAGGTCGACCAGCACATCGAGATCGGCCAGCTTCACCTCCGGCAGCAGCGCGGGCCGGATCACGCCGGCGTTGTGGACCACCGTCGTGACCTCGAAGCTGCCGACCAGCTCCGCCACGGCCTCGCCCGTGGCCGCGCGATCGCTCAGGTCGACTTCGATGCTGTGCAGCCGGGGATGCGCGATCTCGCAGCGCCGCCGCGCGAGCGAGATCACCTCGTAGCCCTGCGCGAGCAGGTCCTCGCAGATGGCCTTGCCGATGCCGGCACTGCCCCCGGTGACGGCCGCCACGGGCGCGATCATGCCGCAGCTCCGACCAGCGCCAGAACGCGCAGCGGGCTGCCGCTGCCCTTCTCGATCTTCAGCGGCGGGCAGATCAGCACCGCGCCGGCCGGCGGCAGCAGGTCGAGATTGCACAGGCACTGCAGGCCGTAGCGGCCGGCACCGTGCATGTAGTAGTGGCAGGGATAGGGCGGGCGCAGGTGGTAGCCCTGCCCGGCATCGGTGCCGATGGCCTCGGAACCGAAGCCGAGCACATCGCGCTGCTCGACCAGGAAGCGCACCGCCTCCACGCTCGGGCCCGGGGTGTGCTGGCCGGTCTCGTCGAAGTTCTGGTAGGCCTCGGGGTCCTGGCGCTTGGACCAGTCGGTGCGCATCAGCACCCAGGCGCCCTTCGGGATGCGGCCGTGCCGCGACTCGAAGCGCTCGATGTCGGCCAGGCTCATCAGGTAGTCGTCGTCGGCCTGCACCTGGGGCGAGCAGTCGATCACGCAGGCCGGTGCCACGAAGTGCTGGGCCGGAATCGTGTCCACCGAGTTGTTCGGCAGGTCGCGGCCCGAGATCCAGTGGATCGGCGCATCGAAGTGCGTGCCCGTGTGTTCGCCGCAGGAAAAGTTGTTCCAGTACCATGCCGGTCCGCGCTCGTCGTACTTCGAGACCTCCTCGATGCGGAAAGGCCAGCACTGGCCCATCTCGGGCGGCAGCGCGATCTGCGGGAATTCCGGCGTCAAGGTCTGCGTGAGGTCGACCACGCGGATGCGTCCGCTGGCCATGGCATTCACCAGGCCGGCAAGGATCTCGGCCGCGGGCATCAGTTCGGTTGTGGCTGTTGTCATCGTGGGATTCCTGTTTCAGCTTCCGCCGGCCGCGAGTTCGCGCTCCAGCACCTTGGGGTTGTCGCGCCAGCGCTCCAGCCATTCCTGCGCCACGTCGCCCGGATAGACATCCTCGACGCCATCGCGCAGCGCCTTCACAATTGCATTGGCCAGCGCACCGGCACCGAGCTTGGGCGGTGGCGTGTGCTGATTCCACTCGTCGTCGATCGGACCGGGGAACACGTTGATCACGCGGATGCCTGCCGGGCGCATCTCCGCGCGCAGGCATTGCGCCAGCGACAGCGCGGCGGCCTTCGACGCACTGAAGGTGCCGTGCGGCGGAAAGTTGCTGAGCGCGTAGATCGACAGCAGGTTGACCCAGGCGGTCGCGCCGGTCACGCCGTCGGCGGAGCGGCCCTTGAGCGCGGGCCCGAATTCCTGCGCCAGGCGCAGCAGGCCGAAGTAGTTGATGTCCATCTCGGCCTTGGCGGCATCGGTGCCGCGCCGGGCGGCGATGCCGAAGCCGCGATGCAGCTCGGCATTGTTGACCACGATGTCGACCTTGCCGCCGATCTCGCCGGCCAGCTCGCTGACCGAGCGGCCGTTGGTGAGGTCCAGCGGCACCAGCGTGACCTGCGGCAGCGCGGCGATGTCGTCCAGGCCGCCCAGCTTCTTCCAGGGTTCGGCATGGCCGACCCAGACGATGTCGGCACCGGCCTTGACCAGCGCGCGCACGATCGCCTGGCCGACCTCGGTCTTGCCGTCGGTAACCAGCACCTTGCGGAATTTCGGATCGCTGGTCATCTCTCTGAGCATCTTGTCGTCGGCCATGTGGGCGCTCCCCGGGTTCGGAAATCCAATCAATACCGCCTGTCCAGCGCGATCCAGGCGCGCGCCCACGCGCACGCGCGCCGGCGCATCACCGACCTCGCCATGCAGGTGGACCATCAGCGTCGGGCCGGCATCCAGGTGCACCAGCCCCAGCCGCCAGGGCAGCCGTTCGCGGAAGAAGAGGTCGTTGCTGTGATGCAGGGTGGTGGCGCTCAGCAGTTCGCCCTCCCCGTCCTGCTCGCGCCAGTGCAGGCGCGGCGACAGGCATTTGTGGCAGGCCTCGCGCGGCGGGTATTGCACGGTGGCGCAGACCTCGCAGACCTGCAGCTCGAAGCGGCCTTCGGCGGCGGCGGCTGTGATGCCGAGTGCGACGCGGCCGCGCGCCCAGGGCGGCAGGTTCATCTGCCGGGTGCGCAGGACCGGGTTCTTGCGCGGGGGGTGCATCAGGGGCATGGTCATGATGATTTCCCGAGAATCACGGCACCGGTGCACAGGCAGCGGTCGTAGGTGACCATGCCGAAGCCGGCTACCAGGCCCAGACGCGCGTCGGGCACCGTGCGCGGGCCGGCGCTGTCGGTCAACTGCCGGATCGCCTCCGTCATGCCGAGAAAGCCGCCCGCCGCACCGGCCTGCCCGGCCGAAAGCTGGCCGCCGCTGGTGTTGTTCGGAAAGCTGCCGGTCGATGTCATCGTCTGCGTGCGCACGAAGGCCGGGCCCTCCCCCTTCTCGCAGAAGCCCAGGTCCTCGAACTGCATCATCACGATCACCGGGTAGTCGTCGTAGGTCTGGACGAAATCCAGCTCGGCCGGCCTCGCGTCCGCCTGGGCATAGAGATCGTCGCGATCCACCAGCCAGCCGCCGCGCACCATCACCGGATCGTCGGAAAAGGCGTTGTGCCGCTCGATCGCGCCGCGGATCACCACATGCGCCAATCCGAGATCGCGCGCCCGCTCCTCGGTCATGACAAGGAAGGCCTCGGCACCGGCGCAGGGCATCACACAATCGAAGAGATGGATCGGGTCGGAGATCGGCCGTGCGTCCATGTACTCGGCCAGCGTCAGCGGCTTCTTGAACATCGCGTGCGGATTGCCGAGCGCATTGCTGCGCTGGTCGACCGCAATGCGGCCGAAGTCCTCGCGCCGGGCACCGTAGCTGCGCATGTAGTTGGCGGTGATGAAGGCGAAGATGGAATTGGGTCCGCCCGAGCCGTACGGATAGCTGGCATCGCGCGCGAAGTTGCTGAAGCTGCCCAGCGTCTGGCGAAATGAATCCACGTGGTTGGTGTCGGCGGCTACACAGGCCACCACCTCGGCGTCGCCGGCCTGCACCGCACGCGCCGCGCGGCGCAGGCACATCACGCCCGAAGCACCGCCGGTGGGCACATGGTCGAGCCAGCGCGGCGAAATGCCCATGTGCTGCGTCACGCCGACGGCGGTGTCCGGCGCCAGCGAAAAGCTGCTCAGGCACAGGCCGTCGATCTGCGCCTTGGGCACGCCGCTGGCCTGCACCAAGGCCTCGAGCGCCTGGCCGATGAACCAGTGCGCGGTATGGGTCGAATAGCGCTGGTAGGGCACCGTCACCGGTACCGCCACCGCCACGCCTTCGTAGGACAAACGCGAGCGCTTCATCCCTGCCTCTTCTTCATCGCGCGCGTGTCGATGCAGTGGGCCTGCCCCGGCAGCGCCTGCGCCAGTTCGCGCAACTGGCCGCGCTGGATCTTCTGCGAGGGTGTCAGCGGCAGCGCATCGACAAAAGCCACGTAGCCCGGCGCCTTGTAGTAGGCCAGCTGCGCCAGCGCATGCGCGACGATGCCGGCCGCGGCCTGTTCGGGCGGCGGCGCACCGGCGTCGTCGTGCAGGACGATGCAGGCCAGCACCTCGTCGCCGCGCACCGCATCGGGCGTGGCGGCCACCGCCGAGCTCTTCACCCAGGGATGCTGGTTCAGCACGCTCTCGACCTCGACCGCGGAGATGTTCTCGCCGCTGCGGCGGATCACGTTCTTCTTGCGGTCGACGAAGAAGAAGTTGCCCTCGGCATCGCGCCGCACCAGGTCGCCGGTGCGGAACCAGCCGCCGGCCCAGGCTTCGCGCGTCGCCTCCTCGTCCTTCAGGTAGCCGGAGAAGAAGTACTTCTGCGGATCGTCCCCGGCCGAGCGCACCAGCAGTTCGCCCGGCGCATCGGCCGCCACGTCGCGCCCCTGGTCGTCGACGATCCGGATCTCGGCGAAATCCGGCTGACGGCCGAAGCAGCTCGTGCCGACCAGCCGTGGCTCGCGGTTGGCCATCACGCAGGCGGCGGCGCCGGTCTCGGTCATGGCCCAGGCCTCGACCAGCGCAAAGCCGAAGCGCGCTTCGAAGGGCCCATGGTTCTTGCGGTCGACGCCGGCACCGAAGCCCCAGCCGATGGCATGTTCGCGGTCCGATGCGGTGGCCGGCGCGGACAGCAGCATCGCCGGCATCACGCCAAGGTAGTGGGCGATCGTGGCGCCGCTCTCCCGGGCGCTGGCGAGCCAGGTCTTCGGATGGAAGCGGTCGAGTTGCACCAGGCAGCCGCCGGCCGTGAGCACCACCATGGTCGAGAAGGCCATGGCATTCATGTGGTTGAGCGGCAATGGCGTGATCACCCGCTCGGCATCGCGCCGGACGCTGCACACGCCATCGAGCGCCGCATACCACTCGCCGGCGCGCAGGAAGTAGGCGTTGGACAAGCGGCAGCCCTTGGGCCGGCCCGTGGTGCCGGAGGTGTAGAGCAGAGCGCATTCGGTGTCGGCGCCGATCGGCTCGCC
>DASXKG010000763.1:0-2851 GCA_036496965.1 Variovorax sp. | reverse complement strand
ACCGACGGCGATGGGCTTTCCACGCAAGGACGGGTCGAGCAGCTGCTCGACCGAGGCATAGAAGGCATCCAGGTCCGCATGGAGGATGGTGGTTTCCATCCCGTCCGTTCATCTGCGACATTTCGGCGAGGCGCTCGACCCCCTAGAACAAAAAGAGAACACACGCTGATTGTCAAGCCCCGCGCGTGACGGCCTACCCGGATACCCTCCTGGCCATAGGTCTTGGACAACCGCCCGCCCGTGAAACCGACGCGGCCGATCTGTTCTGTCCCCTCCGCGATGTGCGGTTTCCCTCGGATAGCGACCGCGCGTCGAAATCCCAGAGCCAGTCCTGCAGCTCCTGCGGCGAGCTTCCCCGGTGGGGCCGGAGCCTGCGCATACTCGGCCGTTGCGCTTCATCGTTCGCGGCCTCATCATAGGCGCGGTGCGATGAACGCGGTCGAAGATCCCGGAGCCGAACTGACGCCCGCGGAATGGCGGGATCTGCGTCGGCTTGCCGCCTTAATGGTGCCCGCCAGCGCCGAATACGGCGTGCCGGGCGCGGATGACGCGGTAATCTTCGGCGACATCGTCCGCTCCCTCGGCCGCGACAGGGACGCCGTCCGCAAAGCGCTGGCCATGCTGCGCGAGATCGCCGGCGGTGACTTCGCCGGCCTGGATGAGGCAAAGGCCGAGGCAGCGGCGATGACGCTGCTCGGCCGCGAGGGCCCGGTGGTGACGGCACTCGGGCGCGCCGTGCTGCAATGCTATTACCGCGACGACCGCGTGATGCGCGCCCTGGGTCTTGAGCTGCGGCCGCCCTATCCGAAAGGCCGCGTGTTGGAACAGGGCGATTGGTCCCTGCTGGACGCGGTGCGCAGCCGCCCAAGAATGTGGCGCGACGTTGACGGCATGGGAACGTGACATGCCCGCAGAAGCAAGTCCCAACGCCGCCCGTCCGGCCGACGAGATCGTCGATGTTCTGATCGTCGGCGGGGGCGCGTCCGGCGCGGCGGTCGCTTGGAGCCTGGCCGAAACGCGCATGAAGATCCTGTGCCTCGAGCAGGGTGACTGGATCAAATCCACCGAATTCCCGAGCAACGGTCGTGACTGGGAAGCGCGCCGCTACGCCGATTTCGACATCAGTCCCAACCGCCGGGCGCGGGATACGGACTACCCGATCAACGACGCCAACTCCCCGATGAAGATCGCCAACTTCAACGGCGTTGGCGGCGGCACGATCCTCTTCACGGCGCACTACCCGCGCCTGCATCCGTCCGACTTCCGCGTGAGGACGCTGGACGGGGTGGCGGATGACTGGCCGATCGACTACTGGACACTGGAACCTTATTTTGCCGACAACGACCGCATGACGGGCGTGGCCGGCCTGGCGGGTGATCCTGCCTATCCGTCGCATCAGCCCACGATGCCACCCGTGCCGCTGGGGAAGACGGGCACGCGCTACGCGCGCGCGATGAACAAGCTGGGTTGGCACTGGTGGCCGTCCGACATCGCCGTGGCCACAACGGAATATGACGGGCGCGGCAAGTGCATCAACCTCGGCCATTGCACGCCGGGCTGCGCGCAGGGCGCGAAAGCGAGCGTGGACATCACCTACTGGCCGCATGCGCTTCGCGCTCGAGTGGAACTGCGCACACGCTGCCGGGTACGGGAGATCACGACCAACGAACATGGCATGGCGTGTGGAGTCATCTACTACGACCCTGAAGGAGTGGAGCGGTTCCAGCCGGCGGAGGTGGTGATCCTGGCCGCGAACGGCATCGGCACACCGCGGCTGCTGCTGAATTCGGCTTCGGCCCGCTTTCCCGCCGGCCTCGCCAATTCCTCGGGCCTGGTTGGCAAGAACCTGATGCTGCACCCCTGGCCGCTGGTGTTCGGCTATGTGGATGAGGAGCTAGACGGCGACCGCGGACCGCAGACAGTGATGTGGAGCAAGGAGTTCTACGAGACGGACCTCTCGCGCGGCTTCGTGCGCGGCTACACACTGCAGTTCACCCGCGGCACCGGCCCGGCGAACGAGGCAATCACCAGCATGGCCGCCGGTCGCCTGCCGTGGGGCAACGACCATCACCGCGTCTATCGCACACTGCTGTACCGTCGCATGCTCATCGGCGTCGCCTGCGAGGACCTGCCGGAGGAGCACAACCGCGTCACGCTGGACCCGGTCCTGAAGGACACCCACTGCATGCCGGCACCGAAGATCGACTACACGATCAGCGAGAACACGCGGCGCATGATGGAACACGGCATCGCCCGCGCGTCGGAGATCCTCGCGAAGGCTGGGGCGAAAAACATATCCACCTCCCGCACCGTGCTGAACAGCCCGGGCCACCTGCTGGGCACCGCGCGCATGGGATTGGACCCTGACCGTTCCGTGGTGAATGCGTGGGGACGCTGCCACGACGTGAAAAACCTGTTCATCGTCGACGGCAGCATCTGGGTTACCTCCGGCGGCGTGAACCCTACCTCGACCATCCAGGCTCTGGCGCTCTACATCGCCGACAGCATCAAGAAGCGCCTGGCGACACTGTTTGACTGAACTGCGCTTCGCGCCGTTCTGGTATCCCGCTCCGTCAATCCAGCCCGATGCCTGTAGGACCGCGACATCGCTGCGGATGAGATGCGCGTATTGGCACGCGCTGAACGAGGCCGGTAGGTTAATCGGAGGCGCTCTGGGAGGGTGGGTCCTGGATCTCAAACTGCGCGGCAGGGTTGCCCTGGTTACCGGTTCAAGCCGTGGCATCGGCCTGGCGACCGCCAAGGCGTTTGCTGCCGAGGGCTGCCGGTTGATGCTCTCGGCGCGTTCGGCTGAGCAACTAGCCACAGCGGAAGCGGTATTACGCACAAGCGG
>DASXKG010000762.1:0-1710 GCA_036496965.1 Variovorax sp. | reverse complement strand
CCGCGGCGTAAGCATCGCGGCTGCGCTGGCTGAAGAGAACCGCGATGCGGTGACCGCGCGGGGTGAGCCATTCATTCATGAGACGGACCTTTGTTGGGCTCAGGCATCGTAGCAAAGGGGCGTATCCGACGTGACCAAACGACAAGCTCTCGCCCAGCTACTATCTGATATCTTCGCGGCCATCGTCAGCATTGTCGCCTTGCTCTTCACGCGCCACCGACCGGGATTCAAATGACACTCGACGGCCAACCGATCCCCACGCTCGACGCCATCCGCGAGCTCGCCACCGCGCTCGAGCCCTACGTCTTCAAGACGCCGGTGCTCGACAAGGATGCACTCGCGGATCTCGCCGGCACGCGGCTCAACTTCAAGTTCGAACTGCTGCAGGCGAGCGGCACCTTCAAGGCCCGCGGCGCCTTCTCCAACATGCTGGCGCTCGACGACGCGCAACGCCGGGCCGGCGTGACCTGCGTGAGCGCCGGCAATCACGCGGTGGCCGTGGCCTATGCCGCGATGAAGCTCGGCATCGGCGCCAAGGTGGTGATGATCAAGACCGCGAGCCCCTTTCGGGTGGGGCTGTGCCACCAGTACGGCGCCGAAGTCGTGATGGCCGACAACGGCGCCCTCGCCTTCGAGCGCGTGCGTGAGATCGAGCAGGACGAAGGCCGCTTCTTCATCCATCCATTCAACGGCTACCGCACCGTGCTCGGCACCGCGACGCTCGGCTACGAGTGGGCGCAGCAGGCGCCCGCCCTCGATGCGCTGATCCTGCCGATCGGTGGCGGCGGCCTCGCGGCCGGCGTGGCCACGGCTTTCAAGCTGCTGCAGCCGGACTGCAAGATCTTCGGCGTCGAGCCCGAGGCCGCGGACGGCATGGCGCAGAGCTTCAGGGCCGGCCACCCGATCAAGCTGGGTCCCCTGCAAGGCATTGCCGACAGCCTGATGGCACCGCACACCGAGGCCTACAGCTACGAGTTGTGCCGGCGCAGCATCGATCGCCTGGTGACGGTGTCCGACGACCAGATCCGCAGCGCCATGCTGCGCCTGTTCGAAGAGCTGAAGCTTTCGCCCGAGCCCGCCTGCGCGGCCGCCAGCGCCGGACTGCTCGGCCCGCTGCGCGCCGAGCTCGAGGGCCAGCGCGTGGGCGTGCTGCTGTGCGGCACCAACACCGATCTGGCGACGCTCACGAAGCACCTGGATGCGGCCCGCGCGGCTGCATGACTTGCGCGCGAAGCCGGCACGCCGGTATCCGGGCGGCCACGCAAGTCCACGTACGTGGCACTAGGTACGCGCCGGGATAGGCCGGCATTGCATTCGCGTTCACCATTCAGCCCGGAACAAGGCCGCAAATGTGCGGCGGGACTTACCCAAGGAACCTTCCAAGATGAACTCCCGTGCCACCCTGATCGCAGCGAGCCTCGTCGCGCTGCTCTTCTCCGGCTGTGCCTCCGCACCATCGGGAGGATCTTCCGCAACATCGCTCGACAGGTTTCGCGGTGCGCTGACAGACCCTCAGCGCCTGGAGCCGGTTCCGGGTCAGTCCGGCGCCTACAGATGGCTGGCGGCGGATGCGGACCTCATGAAGTACAACAAGGTTGCCCTCGATCGCATTCGAGTCCGGCTTGCCAAAGATGGGAACAACCCCGTCGACCCGGTTGCACTTGCCGCGCTCGTGGAATTCTTTCGGCAGTCGATCGTGAAGGCGCTGGG
>DASXKG010000761.1:0-4120 GCA_036496965.1 Variovorax sp. | reverse complement strand
TCGGCGGCGATGAGCGAGCACGATCGCAACGTCCTCGATGCCTCGAAGGCACTGGAAGCCGCCAACAGCAGTGGCGATGCCCAGAAGATCCGCGCCGCGGTGGCGCAACTCGAGGCCGCGCTGCGCGGCGAGGCACCGGCGCCGGCGCCCAGGACGCCCGCTGCGGCCCCCTCCGCGGACGGTCCCGCCGTCGGCGCCACGGAGGTGGCGGCACCCGGCCAGGCGGCCGCCGAATTCGGCGAGAGCACCCAGCAGGCCCCCGCCCCCGAGGATGGCGACGTCGTGCCGTCGGCAGCCGCCGATGCCGCCGCGCCGGCACCCGATCTCGTGGCCCCGGCCGATGGCGCCGATCCCTCGGCGCGTGCCGATGCCGAAGCCAGCCAGGCGCCCGCGGCGCCGCCGAAGCCGGCGCCCAAGCCGGTGATCGCGGTGCGCGGCGACGACCGTCCGGGCAACCGCAAGGCCGAAGCGGGGGCACCGGCGCGTGGCCGGTTCGGCGACCGTCGCGATGGCCGCGACAGCCGCGGCGCGCCCGGCGGTCCGAACGCGCGCCCCGGCGAGCGCGGCCCGCGCGGCGCCGAGCGTGGCGCGCCGGCCGGCGGCGGGCGCTTCGGCGACCGGCCGCCGCGCTTCGAGGATCGCGGTCCGCGGCTGGGCGACGCCGCCTTCCGCGCCCAGCGCGAAGCCCTGGAGCGGGCCGATTTCGCCCTGCGCAAGCTGGCCTCGCAGGCGCACGGCGAAGCGCTCACCCAGGTGCTCGGCGCCTGGGAAAAGCGCGATGCCGCGCAACTCCCGAGCGTCCAGGAACTGGGCCGCGCGGTCACGCCCGCGGTGCGCAGCAGCTGGTCGCAGGCGCTGGGATCGGAGCCCGTGGCCCAGGACGGCGGCGCCGCCGCCGAAGCCCTGCTGCGCCTCGAAATGGCCGCCGAGGTGCCGACGCCTGCGGAGCAACTCGACGCGCGCCGTGCCTTGCAACTGAAGCTGCTGACCCGGCGCGGCGATCCCACGCCGGACCAGACCTGGGGCCAGGACGCCAGCCGCGTGCTGGCCGGCCCGCACGACGCAGCCTCCGCGCGCCGGCTGCAGAACGCGTTGAAGGCCCTGCTGCGCAAGTAGGGGCTCAGCTCGACGCCTGACCGCTCCCAATGAAGAAGGCGTCGAACAGGGCCACCAGATCGCTGAATTCGGCCTCTAGCGCGGGCCGGTTCACGAAGTAGGCCTCGCAGGCGACGGCGAAGAATTCGCTCGGCGACTGAGCGCCGTAGGCATCGAGCCAGGGCGGCTCGCCGCCGAAGCGCTCGGCCATGATCGTCTTCTCGCGCAAGGCCTCGTAGGCCGGCGTCAACACGGCGAACCAGGCCGCCCGCGCATCGCGTGCGTTCGAGGTGCCGCGAAAGCCCGGCGGCAAGGGCGGGCAGCCGTCCGCGCGATCGTTGCGCATGTCGATCTTGTGGGCGAATTCATGGATCACGACGTTGTAGCCTTCGGCGCTGGTCCTGCTGCTGGCCAGCACGTCCTGCCAGCTCAGCATCACCGGACCGCGGTCCATGGCCTCGCCGGCCACGACCTCGTCGTACTCGTGGACCACGCCGGTCTCGTCGGTCGTCGTGCGCCGCGCCACGGCCTCGGAAGGGTGGACCACGATGCCGACGAAATCGTCGTACCACTTGAGGCCGCCTTTCAGGTGCAGCACCGGCAGCACGGCCTGCGCGGCGATCGCCAGCGCGACCTCGTCGGTGATCACGAAGCCATGGGCGCCGTGGAACTCCTTGTCGCGCAGGAATTGCGCCGCCAGCAGGCGCAGGCGCTGCTGCTCCTCGAGGCTGCGCGCGGCCAGGAAGCGATAGCGCGACAGCACTGCCCGCCAGGCGGCATCGGGAATGGGGGGCGGTGCGCGCAAGCCGCGCAGCCAGCCGAACATCAGCGCAGGTCGACGCGCTGCGCGCCGGCGCCGGAGAGGCAGAGGAGCTGGGCGCGCGGCGGCCGGGCCTGGGCGTCCCAGTCGCTCAGGACGATGCGGCGCAGGCCGTCGCCGAGCGCATGGTTGGCCGGCTTGTGGGTGTGGCCGTGCACCAGCGTGCGGGCGCCGGCCTGGCGCAGCCAGTCGCGCGCCGCGTCGGCATCGACGTCGGCCCAGACCATGTCGGGACTTTGCTTGCGGTCCTCGCTCTGGGCGCGCACCGAGCGCGCGAGCACCCGGCGCTCTTCGAGCGGCTGCGCGAGGATGGCCTGTTGCCAGGCCGCCGAACGCACCTGGGCGCGAAAGCGCAGGTATTCGGTGTCCTCGAGGCAGAGCAGGTCGCCGTGGCTGAGCAGCCAGCGCTCGCCGTGCAGCACCAGCACGCACGGGTCGTCGATCAGCGTCATGCCGCAACGCGCCGCGAAGTCCGCACCGACCAGGAAGTCGCGGTTGCCGTGCATGAAGTAGAGCGGGCGGCGCGCCGCCGCCGCGCGCAGCAGCGCGGCGCATTGCGCCTCGAAGCCGGGCAGCGTGGCCGCGTCGTCGCCGATCCAGACCTCGAACAGGTCGCCGAGGATGAAGATCGCGTCGGCCGGCGAGGTTTCCAGGTAGCCCTGGAAGGCGCCGAAAGTGGCGGCATCCGCGGCCTGCAGGTGCAGGTCGGAGATCAGGTCGACCGTGCGCCAGTTCGGCGGCGCGACGATCTCGTCGAAGGCCGCCATTTTTCTGATCAGGCTTTGACGACGGCCTTCTCGATCACCACGTCCTCGAGCGGCACGTCGTCGTGGAAGCCCTTGCGGCCGGTCTTGCTGGCCTTGATGGCGTCCACCACTTCCTTGCCGGCCACGACCTTGCCGAACACCGCATAGCCCCAGCCTTGCGCGGAAGGCGCCGTGTGGTTGAGGAAGCCGTTGTCGGCCACGTTGATGAAGAACTGCGCGGTCGCCGAATGCGGCGCGCTGGTGCGCGCCATGGCCACGGTGTAGTTGTCGTTCTTCAGGCCGTTGTTGGCCTCGTTCTGGATTTCGGCGCCGCACGGCTTTTGCGCCATGCCGGGTTCGAAGCCGCCGCCTTGCACCATGAAGCCGGGGATCACGCGGTGGAACACCGTGTTGTGATAGTGGCCCTTGGTCACGTAGTCGAGGAAATTGGCCACCGTCTTGGGGGCCTTGTCCTGGTCGAGTTCGAGCGTGATCACGCCCTTGTCCTTGATGTGCAGTTCGACTTGCGGGTTGCTCATGATGAATGTTCCTTCTGGCTGTCTTTACTGGATGACGGTGGCGGACTGGATGGTGACGGCATCGAGCGGCACGTCCTGCATGCCGGCCTTGTTGCCGGTGCGCACGGCGCGGATCTTGTCGACCACCTCGGTGCCCGAGACCACCTTGCCGAACACGGCATAGCCGTGGCCGTCGGGATTGGGCGCGTCGAGATTGGCGTTGTCCTTCACGTTGATGAAGAACTGCGCGGTGGCGGAATTCGGATCCGAGGTGCGCGCCATCGCGATGGAGTACTTGGCGTTCTTCAGGCCGCTCTGGGCCTCCAGCGGGATCGGTGCGCGGGTCGGCTTTTCCTTCATGTCGGCGGTGAAGCCGCCGCCCTGGATCATGAAGCCGTCGATCACGCGATGGAACACCGTGCCGTCGTACTGCTTGTCCTTGACGTACTGCAGGAAGTTGGCGACCGTCTTGGGCGCCTTGTCGGGTGCCAGCTCGACCACGAAGTCGCCGGCCGAAGTGACGAACTTGACGCGCGGCGCAGCCTGCGCCCAACTGGTGCCGGTGGTCAGGGCGAGGGCCAGCGTGCTCGCCAGCAGCAGCGCCTTGCGGCGCGAGAAAGCTTGAGGGATCAAGGAAGGATCGCTTTCGGATGAATGCGCGAAGGCGCGGTCTGGAAGAAGATCGGAATCAGTTGCGCACCGGCTTGCGTGCGGGCACCGGCGCAGGCGGCAGCTGTGCCGGCGCCGGCGCGCTGGTGGTGAGCTGGCGGACCAGCACCAGCTTGGGCGGCACGCTGCTGTTGGCGGCGTCGAGTTTCAAGGCCCGGTTGTAGGCCTGGCCCGCGAGGCGAACGTACACGTCGCCCAGGTTTTCCTGCGCGGTGGCGTAGTCGGGGTTGAGCTTGATCGCCATCTCCAGCGCCGCCCGCGCCTGGTCGAAC
>DASXKG010000760.1:0-4394 GCA_036496965.1 Variovorax sp. | reverse complement strand
GGTTGGTCTCGTTCTCGGTGAAGAGCAGGTCGTCAGGCGGCTCGTGATAGAGCCAGAAGGGTTCCATGGCGACATGCGTCGCCGCGATCGCATGCGAGCGCATCGAGGCGCGCGCCAGCTGCGGCCTGGGCTGCTTGCCGGACCACGACCACTCGTTGCGGAACCAGAGCGTGGGCAGCAAGGTGAGCTCGGCCGGTTCCGGGCCGCGGTTGAAGGCGCTGATGCGCACCAGCACGTCGTTCGGCCCCTCCTTGGCGTACTCGACGAAGACGTCGAAGTAGCGGTCCTCGTCGAAGATGCCGGTGTCGAGCAGCTCGAACTCCGGCTCGTGGCGGTCGCGGCGGCGGTTCTCGTCCAGCAGCCGCTGGTAGGGGTAGGCCTGCTGCGGGTACTTGTACAAGTACTTCATGTAGGCATGGCTGGGCAGGTTGTCGAGGTAGAAGTAGTACTCCTTCACGTCCTCGCCATGATTGCCTTCGGGGCCGGTCAGGCCGAACATGCGCTCCTTCAGGATCGCGTCGGCGCCGTTCCACAACGCCAGTGCGAAGCACAGGTGCTGCTGGTCGTCCGAGATGCCGGCGATGCCGTCCTCGCCCCAGCGGTAGGCGCGCGAGCGCGCCTGCTCGTGGCCGAAGCTCTTCCAGGCGTCGCCGTCGGGGCTGTAGTCCTCGCGCACGGTGCCCCATTGGCGCTCGCTCACATAGGGCCCGAAGCGCCGCCACGGCGCCTTGTTCTCGCGCACCTCGGCGAGGCGCTTTTCTTCTTCGGTCGGCGGGTGCTGACTGGCCACGGGTGCTGCCGCTCAGGCGCGGGCCGCGCGGTGCACTTCGGTCGCGACCTTGACCACGTTGTCGACCGTGAAGCCGTACTGCAGCTGCAGCTCCTTCAGCGGCGCCGAGGCGCCGAAGGTCTCCATGCCGATCACATGCCCGGCGCTGCCGACATAGCGTTCCCAGCCGAATTTCGATGCCTGCTCGATGGCCACGCGAGCCGTCACCTCCGGCGGCAGCACCTCGGCGCGGTACTCGGGCGCCTGCTGCTCGAAGATGTCCCAGGACGGCATCGAGACCACGCGCGAGGCCAGGCCCTGCGCCAGCAGCTTGTCGTGCGCCTCCAGCGCCAGGCTGACCTCGCTGCCGCTGGCAATCAGGATCAGCTCCGGCTTGCCGCCGGGCGCATCGGCCAGCACGTAGGCGCCGCGCGCCACGCCCGATGCCGGCGCCAGCATGCTGCGGTCGAAGGTCGGCAGCGGCTGGCGCGACAGCACCATCAGCGCCGGCCGGTGCCGCAACTGGAGCACCACGCGATAGGCCTCGACCACCTCGTTGGCGTCGCCCGGGCGAATCACGGTGATGCCGGGCATGGCGCGCAGCGACGCCAGCTGCTCGATCGGCTGGTGGCTCGGGCCGTCTTCGCCATCGCCCATCGCGTCGTGGGTGAAGACCATCAGCGTCGGCAGTTCCATCAGCGCCGACAGGCGGATCGCCGGCCGCGCGTAGTCGCTGAAGATGAAGAAGGTGGCACCGAAGGGCCGCAGCTTGGACAGCGACATGCCGTTCACCGCCGCTGCCATCGCATGCTCGCGAATGCCGAAATGCATGTTCTTGCCGCCGAAGCTGCCCGCCTGGAAGTTCCCTGCCCCCGGATACTTGAGCGTGGTCTTGTTCGAAGGGCCGAGATCGGCCGAGCCGCCGATGAACCACGGGATGTTCTGCGCCAGCACGTTGAGCACCTGGCCGGAGGCATCGCGGCCGGCCACGCCCTTGGCATCGGGCGGGAACACCGGCAGGTTCCTGTCCCAGCCTTCGGGCAGCTCGCGCCGCTGGGCCTGGCCGATCTCCAGCGCCAGGGCCGGGAACTTCGCGCGGTAGGCGGCGAAGGTCTCGGTCCAGGCGCCGTGCGCGGCGCCGCCGCGGGCACCCACGCCGGCCTGGAAATGCTCATACACGCCGTCGGGCACCAGGAACTTCGCATCCTCGGGCCAGCCGTAGGCGCGCTTGGTGAGCCGCACTTCTTCCTCGCCGAGCGGCTCGCCATGGGCGGCGGCGGTGTCCTGCTTGTGCGGCGATCCCCAGCCGATGTGGCTGTCGAGGATGATCAGCGTCGGCCGCCCCTGGGTCCGGCGGAACACCGCGATGGCGTCGCCGATCCGCTCCAGGTCGTTGGCATCGCCGACCCGCAGCAGGTTCCAGCCGTAGGCCAAAAAGCGCGTCGCCACGTCCTCGGTGAAGGTGAGCGCGGTGTTGCCTTCGATCGTGATGTGGTTGTTGTCGTAGATCCAGCAGAGGTTGTCCAGGCCGAGGTGGCCGGCCAGCGAGGCGGCTTCCGAGCCGATGCCTTCCATAAGGCAGCCGTCGCCGCAGAGCGCGTAGATGTCGTAGTCGAAGATCGCGAAGCCGTCCTGGTTGTAGCGCTCGGCCAGCCACTTCTGCGCCATCGCCATCCCGACGCTGGTCGCGATGCCCTGGCCCAGCGGCCCGGTGGTGGCCTCGACCCCCGAGACCAGGTGGTATTCGGGATGCCCCGGCGCCTTGCTGCCGTACTGGCGGAAGCGCCGGATGTCGTCCAGGGTCACGGCCGGCGTGCCGAGCCGCTCGTACTCGGCATCGACCGAGGTCGTGCCGCTCAGGTGCAGCACCGACCACAGCAGCATCGACGCATGGCCGTTGGAGAGCACGAAGCGGTCGCGGTTGGGCCAGATCGGGTCCTTCGGATCGAAGCGCAGCACCCGGTTCCACAGCGTGTAGACCAGCGGCGCGAGCGCCATCGGGGTGCCGGGGTGGCCGGAGTTGGCCGCCTGGACCGCGTCGATCGACAGGGTGCGGATGGTGTTGATGCAAAGCCTGTCGAGTTCGGCGTCGGTCATGGCGGGTTCCATCGGGCTGTCCTCCTGATTCAGTCGATTTGCGGGTTGTGCCAGCCGCCGGGCGGCGTGACGGCCGTCACCTCGGCCGGCCCCCAGGTCCCGGGGCGGTAGGGGTGCACCGGCGTGCCGGCGCTCAGCACCGGATCGACCACGCGCCAGGCCTCCTCGACATAGTCCTCGCGCGCGAACAGGGTGGCGTCGCCGTGCATGGCATCGCCGAGCACCCGCTCGTAGGCATCCATCTCGCCGGCGCCGGGACGATGGCTGGCCGTCATCTCGGTCGACACGCTGATGCTCTCGTCCTCCGGCAGCAGCACGTTCATGCCGAGCGCAATCGTGACGTCGGGGCTGATGCGCAGGCGCACGTGATTCGGCACCGGGCAGTGCGTGGCATAGATCGAGGGCGCGCGGCGCAGCCGGATCATCACCTCGGTGCAGGTCACCGGCAGGCACTTGCCGGCGCGGATGTAGAAGGGCACGTCCTGCCAGCGCGGCGAATCGACATGCAGCCGCACGGCGGAAAAAGTCTCGGTGGTCGAGCCGGCCGCCACGCCCGGCTCCTGCTGGTAGCCGGTGAACTGGCCGCGCACGATGTCGCCCGCCGCCAGCGTGCGCGTGGCCTTCAGCACCTTGACCTTTTCATCGCGGATCGATTCGCTGTCGGTGCGCACCGGGGCTTCCATCGCGATGTTGGCCAGCAGCTGGAACAGGTGGTTCTGCACCACGTCGCGGGTGGTGCCGGTGGCGTCGTAGAACACGCCGCGGCCCTGGATCCCGAAGTCCTCCGCCATCGTGATCTGCACGCTCTCGACATGGTTGCGGCTCCAGAACGGCTCGAACAGCGCATTGGCGAAGCGAAAGTGCAGCATGTTGTGCACCGGGCCCTTGCCGAGGTAGTGGTCGATGCGAAAGATGTGCGATTCGTCGAAGGTCTTGAGCAGGATCTGGTTGAGCGCCAGCGCCGAGCCCAGGTCGTGGCCGAAGGGCTTCTCGATCACGACGCGCGCGTCGTTCGTGCAGTCCGCCGTCGCCAGCTGCTCGACCACCGCGCCGAACAGCACCGGCGGGATCGCCAGGTAGTGCGCCGGCCGTTGCGCGGCACCGAGCTCGCGGCGCAGCGCCTTGAAGGTCGCGGCGTCGCCATAGTCGCCGTCGACGTAGCGCAACAGGCCGATCAGCTTCTCGAAGGCCGCCGGATCGACCCCGCCGTGCTTCTCCAGGCTGTCGCGGGCGCGCGCCCGGAACTGCTCCAGGTTCCAGCCGGCCTTGGCGACGCCGATCACCGGCACGTTCAGGTGGCCGCGCTTGATCATGGCCTGCAGCGACGGAAAGATCTTCTTGTAGGCCAGGTCGCCGGTGGCGCCGAAGAAGACCAGCGCATCGGCGGGCGCGGTGGATGACGACGATGAACTCATGCGGCCCCCTGCGGCGCTTTCGCCGCGGCATCCCACATCCGGAAGCCGCCGACGAAGGCGTTCGCGTTGTCGCCTTCACGGCAGCCGGGCGGCAGCTCGTCCAGGTGCTTGAC
>DASXKG010000759.1:0-9173 GCA_036496965.1 Variovorax sp. | reverse complement strand
CATTCAGGGTATTCATCCTCCGATTGTGCCGCGAGCACGAATACCGGCGCCCCTCGGGGACGCAAGCGCACCAAACGGGTGCTTCACCCTCCGGCGGCAGAGGCCGGCGCGCACGCGCGGCAGAGCGTCAAGGCCAACCGCTGCAAGGCCTGCCAGCCGTCGCTCGGCCAATCGGGCTGCTTGAGCCCCTTGACGATGCCGTCCACCAGGTGCGCCGATCGCAGCATGCGCGCCAGCGCCCGGTCGTCGATGCGCGGCAGCACGCGCTCGAAGGCGCGCTCGCGCGGGCCCCAGATCCGGTTCTCGCGCAACGCCATCGGCAGCGGCCGGCCGGCGGCCATGGCGTCCTTCACGCGCTTGAGCGCACGGATGTCCTCGGCCAGCGTGTAGTGCACCAGCACCTCGGCCTCACCTTCGGCCCGCAGGCCGTCGAGCATGCGCGCCACGCGCTGCGGCTGGCCTGCCAGCACCGCCTCGGACAGCTTGAACACGTCGTAGCGCGCCACGTTGTTGACCGCCGCCTCGACCTGCTCCCAGCCGAGTTCGCCCTCGGGATGGAGCAGCGCCAGCTTCTGGATTTCCTGGTGGGCGGCCAGCAGATTGCCTTCGACGCGGTCGGCGAAGAACTGCAACGTGCGCTGACCCTCCTCGCCGGCCTTCACCCGTTGGCCCTGCCGGCCGAGCCGCTGCGCGATCCACTGCGGCAGCGCCGCGCGCTCGACAGCGTCGATCTGCAGGCTGACGCCATGCATCTCCAGCGCCGCGAACCAGGCGGCGCTGCGCGTGGCCTTGTCCAGGCGCGGCAGCATCACCAGTGTCAGCGTGCTGTCGCTGCCGGCGGCGGCCTCGGCCATCTGCTGCAGCGCGACGCTGCCGTCCTTGCCCGGTTTGCCCGAGGGAATGCGGACCTCGATCAGTTGCCGCTCCGCGAACAGGCTGAGCGAGCCGGCCGCCGCCAGCACCGCGCTCCAGTCGAAATGGGCTCCGGCCACGGTGAAGGCGCTGCGCTCGTCGAAGCCCTGGGCGCGGGCCGCCGCGCGTATCGCATCGGCGGCCTCCTGCGCGAGCAGCGGCTCGTCGCCATGAATGACATAGAGCGGCGCCACCCGCTTGGCGAGGTGGGCGGCTAGGTTCGAGACTGCGAGTTGCATCGATTGGTCCTTCCAGAAACACCGCGGAACCGGCTTTGCCGGGCCGCTGGTGTTGCCCCCGGTAGGGGGAGGGAGGCTACACGAAGTGAGCAAGCCTGGGGGCGAGCGTCATTTGACGGCGGCGAGCCGCCGCACGACCTGCTGCGCGATGTCGCTCTGCATGTCGCGAAAGAGCAGGTCCGATTCGGACTGCTTGGCCAGCGCCGCGGTTTCGTTGTACGAGATGTCGCGCGTCTGCTGAAGCTGGGTCGGCTCGAGCAGATCCCGGCCGCCTTGTCCGCGCAATTGGAAGCGCACCGTGAGCCGCAGCAGCAGATCGCGCACCTGGCCGCTGCTGTCGATCGACACCACGACGTTGTCGCGGGTCTCGGCGAGGATGTCGAGCACCGCCTCGGCCTTGGCGGCCTGGTCGGCGGGCAGCACTTCCACCGTGCCCGTGGCCTTGAGGTTGCGGCGCAGGTAGTTGGCAAAGGCGGTGTTGGCCGGAATGGCGATGCTCTTGAAGGAGAACTGCGGCGCCTCGCGCAGCTTGAAGCCGCAGCCCGAGAGCAGCAGGGAAGCCGCGGCAGCGGCCAGGAAGTCGCGCCGCGGGCCCGGCCGCGGACTTGGCTGCTGCCGCTTCATACCACCATGTTGACCAGCCGGCCCGGCACCACGACCACCCGCTTGGCCGGCGCGCCCTCGGCATGCCGGGTGAAGGCTTCGCAGGCGAGCGCGAGATTCTCGATCTCCGCCTTGGTGGCGCCGGCGGGCACCCGCAGCGAGCCGCGCAACTTGCCGTTGATCTGCACCATGAGTTCGATCTCGTCCTGTTCGAGCGCCGCCACGTCGACCACCGGCCATGCCGCATCGAGCAGCCCGCCCTGGTCCTTGTCGTAGCCGAGCTCGCGCCACAGCGCGTGCGTGATGTGCGGCGTCGCCGGATAGAGGCAGCGCAGCAGGATGCCGAAGCCCTCGCGCACCGCGGCCCGGTCGCCGGCATTGGCCGCATCCGGCTTGAAGCCTTCGAGCGCATTGAGCAGCTTCATCGCCCCCGAGACCACCGTGTTGAATTGCATGCGCTGGTAGTCGTAGTCGATCTGGCGCAGCACGGTGTGGATTTCGTGGCGCAGCGCCTTGGCGCCCTTGCTGAACGCCGGCGGCCGGCCCGGAGCTGCCGCCGCGGCATCGGCAGCTGCGCCCTCCAGCGCCACGCCGAAATTCCAGACCCGGCGCAGGAAGCGCGAGCTGCCTTCGACCGCGGCGTCGTTCCATTCGAGCGTGGCTTCGGGCGGCGCGGTGAACATGGTGTACAGGCGCGCGGTGTCGGCGCCGTACTTCTCGATCAGGTCTTGCGGATCGACGCCGTTGCGTTCGCTCTTGCCCATCTTGCCGATGCCGCCGTATTCGACCTGGGTGCCGTCGGCCAGCGCGCCGCCGGCGATGCGGCCTTGCGCATCGAGCAGCGGCGTGACCTCGGACGGCGGGAAATAGTCCTTGCCGCCCTTTTCGTTGCGCAGGTAGAAGATGTGGTTGAGCACCATGCCCTGCGTGAGCAGCTTGCTGAAGGGCTCGTCGACATCCAGCAGCTCGAGGTCGCGCATCACCTTGGTCCAGAAGCGCGCATAGAGCAGATGCAGGATTGCGTGTTCGATGCCGCCGATGTACTGGTCCATCGGCATCCAGTAGCGTGCACCCTGGGCGACCATGGCCCGGTCGTTCGATGGGTCGCAATAGCGCATGAAATACCAGGCACTGTCGACGAAGGTGTCCATGGTGTCGGTCTCGCGGCGCGCGGGCTGGCCGCACACCGGACAGACCACGCCGGCGTGAAAGCCCTCGTGCTTGACCAGCGGATTGCCCGAGCCGTCGGGCACGCAGTCGGTGGGCAGCACGACCGGCAGGTCCTTTTCGGGCACCGGCACCGCGCCGTGCGCGTCGCAATGGATGATCGGGATCGGCGTGCCCCAATAGCGCTGGCGGCTGACGCCCCAGTCGCGCAGGCGCCAGGTGGTCTGCATCTCGCCCAGACCCTTCTGGTCCAGGGCATGCGCCACCGCATTGACGGCCTCCTCGTGGGTCATGCCGCTGAAGTTGTCGGAATTGATCGTCACGCCGCGCTGCTTGTCGGCGTACCAGTCCTGCCAGCGGTGGTAGTCGAAGTGCGGCTCGTCGTCCACCAGCACGACCTGGATGATCTCGATGCCGTACTTGTTGGCAAAGGCGAAATCGCGTTCGTCGTGCGCCGGAACACCCATCACGGCGCCATCGCCATAGCCGATCAGCACGTAGTTGCCGACCCAGACCGGAATCGGCTCGTCGGTCAGCGGATGGGTCACGGTGAGGCCCGTGGGCACGCCCTTCTTCTCCTGCGTCGCGAGTTCCGCCTCGCTGGTGCCGCCGCCCTTGGTCTCGGCAATGAAGGCCGCGACCCTGGGGTTCGATTTCGCGGCGTGCGCGGCCAGCGGATGTTCCGGCGCCACGGCGCAGAAGGTCACGCCCATGATGGTGTCGGCGCGGGTCGTGAAGACATACATCCGGCCGTCCTGGATCAGCGCGCCCTTGTCGTCCTTGATCTTGTGCGTGAATGCGAAGCGCACGCCTTCGCTCTTGCCGATCCAGTTTTCCTGCATCAGCTTGACGCGCTCGGGCCAGCCCGGCAGCTTGTGCTGCGTGTGCTCCAGCAGTTCCTCGGCGTAGTCGCTGATCTTCAGGTAGTAGCCCGGGATCTCGCGCCGCTCCACCGTGGCGCCGGTGCGCCAGCCCTTGCCGTCGATGACCTGCTCGTTGGCCAGCACGGTCTGGTCGACGGGGTCCCAGTTGACCACCTGGGTCTTGCGGTAGGCGATGCCCTTCTCGAGCATCTTCAGGAACAGCCACTGGTTCCACTTGTAATAGCTCGGATCGCAGGTGGCGATCTCGCGGCTCCAGTCGATCGCCAGCCCCATGGCCTGCAACTGGGCCTTCATGTAGCCGATGTTCTCGTAGGTCCACTTCGCCGGCGGCACGCCGTTCTTGAGCGCCGCATTCTCGGCCGGCAGGCCGAAGGCGTCCCAGCCCATCGGCATCAGCACGTTGTAGCCGCTCATGCGCAGGTAGCGCGTGAGCATGTCGTTGATCGTGTAGTTGCGCACATGGCCCATGTGCAGCTTCCCGCTGGGATAGGGCAGCATCGAGCAGGCGTAGTACTTTTTTCTTCGCGCGTCCTCGATCACGCGATAGGCGTCCGCGGCCGTCCAGTCGGCCTGGGCGGCCGACTCGACGTCACTGGGTTTGTAGTTGGGGTTCATGGGCATTCGGCTACGGACCGGCGTCAGGCGGCCGGGGAAGGATGGATTATCGCGGCTCCGGCGATGGCCTAGGGCCTGTTCACACATTGCGGCGAGGCGTTACGCTCGGGCTTGCGCCCTGTGGCGTCTTCATCGGAGAACCTTCCCATGCTGCCTGAAGCCGAGATCCGTGCCTTGATGCGCGCCGAGCATGGCGACCCCTTTGCCGTCCTGGGCCCGCATCGCACGGACGAGGGCTTGTGGGTGCGCGCGCTGCTGCCGGGCGCGAAATCGGTGGCGGTTCTTCATTCCGGTTCGGGTTGGCCGCTGGCGCAGCTCGACCGCCAAGGCGACAGCGAGGTCTTCGCCGCCCTGGTTCCCGCCTCGCAGGCGCAGCTCGGCTATCGCTTCGAAGTGGACTGGGGCAGCCACAGCTCGGCGCTGGAGGACCCCTACCGCTTTCCGCCGGTGCTCGGCGCAACCGACGTCTGGCTGCTGGCCGAAGGCACGCACCTGCGGCCCTACGAAAAGCTGGGTGCGCACCTGCGCGAGATGGAAGGCGTGCGCGGCGTCGCCTTCGCGGTCTGGGCGCCGAATGCGCGGCGCGTCTCCGTGGTCGGCGACTTCAACCAGTGGGATGGCCGCCGGCACATGATGCGGCTGCGCAGCGAATGCGGGGTCTGGGAGATCTTCGCCCCCCATTTGGGGGTCGGCGACAGCTACCAGTTCGAGATCCTGTCCTCGCACGGCCAGGTGCTGCGCAAGGCGGACCCCTTCGGCTTCTCGGCGCGGCTGCGGCCCGACACGGCCTGCGTCGTGCAGCCCTTGCCGCCGCCGACACAGCTGCCGCCCGGGCGTGCCGAAGCCAACGCGCGCGGCGCGCCGATCAGCATCTACGAAGTGCACCTGGGCTCCTGGCGGCGCAAGAACGGCCATGAATGGCTGGACTACCGAGAACTCGCCGACACGCTGGTCCCCTATGCGCGCGACATGGGCTTCACCCACATCGAGCTGCTGCCGATCAGCGAGCATCCCTTCGACGGCTCCTGGGGCTACCAGCCCATCGGCCTGTACGCGCCGACCTCGCGCTTCGGCACCCCGGGCGACTTCCGCGCCTTCGTCGAGGCGGCCCATGCGGCCGGGCTGGGCGTGATCCTCGACTGGGTGCCGGCGCACTTCCCGACCGACGCCCATGGCCTGGCCCTGTTCGACGGCACGGCGCTGTACGAATACGCCGATCCGCGGGAAGGCTTCCACAACGACTGGCAGACCCTGATCTTCAACTACGCGCGCATCGAAGTGCGCAACTACCTGGTCGGCAATGCCCTGTACTGGCTCGAACGCTACGGCGTCGATGGCCTGCGCGTCGACGCGGTGGCCTCGATGCTCTACCGCGACTACAGCCGCAAGGCCGGCGAATGGGTGCCCAACGCGCTGGGCGGACGCGAGAACCTGGAGGCGATCGAGTTCCTGCGCCGCATGAACCGCGTGGTCGGCGTCGAGCGGCCCGGCGCCATGACCATCGCCGAGGAATCGACCAGCTTTCCCGGTGTCACGCGGCCGCCGGAGAACGGCGGGCTCGGCTTCCACTACAAGTGGAACATGGGCTGGATGAACGACACGCTGGCCTACGCCGGCATCAATCCGGTCTATCGCAAGCACCATCACCAGCGCATCACCTTCGGCCTGATGTACGCCTTCAGCGAGAACTTCGTGCTGCCGCTCTCGCACGACGAGGTGGTGCACGGCAAAGGCTCGATGATCGGGCGCATGCCCGGCGACAACTGGCAGAAGTTCGCGGGCTTGCGCAACCTCTACGGCTACCTCTGGGCCTATCCGGGCAAGAAGCTGCTCTTCATGGGCAACGAGTTCGCGCAGGACGCCGAATGGAATGCCGACCGCAGCCTCGACTGGCACCTGCTCGAACAGGGCGCGCACCAGGGAATCCGCCGCCTGGTGCGCGACCTGAACAATGTCCTGCGCCACTTCCCCGCCCTGCACGAACTCGATGGCGAGGGCGATGGCTTCGAGTGGATCTGCCATGACGACGCCGATCACTCGGTGTTCTCATTCCTGCGCCGGGCGCGCGACGGCAGCTTCGTGATCGCGGTGTGCAACTTCACGCCGGTGCCGCGCATGGGCTACCGGCTCGGCGTGCCGGCGGCGGGGGCCTACCGGGAGGTCATCAATACCGACAACCATGTCTACGGGGGCAGCGGGGTGGGCAATGGGCTGGTTCCCACCGAGGCGCTGCCTTGGCACGGGCGACGGCATTCGCTGGTGATTTCGGTGCCGCCGTTGGCGACGTTGATGTGGGTGGTGGAGTGAGGGGCGGGTGGCCCCCGTCCCAGAATAGAACAAAAACCGAGCTCGGAGCCACGCCATGAACGACGGCACACCCTACCCCCTGGGCGCCACAGCCAGCCCCGAAGGCATCAACTTCGCGCTGGCGGCGCCCAGCGCGACGGCGGTCGAGCTCTGCCTGTTCGACCGCAGCGGCGAGAACGAACAGCAGCGGCTCAGGCTCACGGCCTGCACCGACGGCGTCTGGCATGCACAGCTGCCGAGCGGCCGTCCGGGGCTGGTCTATGGCTGGCGTGTGCACGGGCCGTGGTCGCCGCACGAGGGCCTGCGCTTCAATCCCGCCAAGGTGCTGCTCGATCCCTACGCGCGCGAGATCGTCGGACGCTACGACGGCGAGGACCTGTTCCTCGGCCACGTGCCGGCGCAACCGGAATTGCGCGACCTGCGCGACAACGCCGCCGTGGCGCTCAAGGCGCGGGTGACGACGCCGCTGGCGCCCGGCATTCCCGGACGCCAGCGCATCGCGGCGCAAGCGCGGGTGCTCTACGAGCTCCACGTCCGTGGCCAGACCCGCCGCCACCCCGGCGTGCCCGAAGCCCTGCGCGGCAGCTACGCGGGCCTGGCCGAGCCGGTGGTGCTCGATCACCTGCAAAAGCTCGGCGTGACCACGCTGAGCCTGATGCCGGTGCAGCAGCGCGCCGACGAATCGCGCCTGCTGGGCCTGGGCCTCGGCAACTACTGGGGCTACAGCCCGATCGGCTGGTTCGCACCCGAAGTCCGCTACTGGAGCGGCCGCCCGGGCAGCACGCCGGCCAGCGAGTTTCGCGCCCTGGCCGATGCGGTGCACGCGCGCGGCATGGAGCTGGTGATCGACGTGGTCTACAACCACAGCGCCGAGACCGACGAGCTGGGCCCCACGCTCAGCCTGCGCGGCATCGACAACGCGCTGTACTACCACCTGCGCCCGGACGACCGGGCGCTCTACCAGAACTGGACCGGCTGCGGCAATTGCCTCAACCTGGCCGAGCCGCGCGTTGTCCAGCTCGTGATGGACAGCCTGCGCTACTGGGTGACCGAGCTCGGCGTCGACGGCTTTCGCTTCGACCTGGCGCCGGTGCTGGCGCGCGGCGCCAGCGGCGATTTCGACGCGCGGGCACCCCTTCTGGCGGCCGTGGCCCAGGACCCGGTGCTGTCGCGCGCGCTGCTCATCGCCGAGCCCTGGGACGTCGGCCCCGGCGGCTACCGGCTGGGCGAATTTCCGCCCGGCTGGCTCGAATGGAACGACCGCTTCCGCGATGCCCAGCGCGGCTTCTGGTTGCATCGCAGCCAGGGGGTGGGCGAATTCGCCCAGCGCAGCACGGCCTCGAGCGAGGAATTCAACCGCAACGCCCGCGCCCCGACCGCCAGCGTCAACTTCATCACGGCGCACGACGGCTTCACCCTGCGCGACCTGCTCAGCTACAACGAGCGCCACAACCTGGCCAACGGCGAAGGCAACCGCGACGGCAGCAGCCGCAACCTCAGCCGCAACTGCGGTGTCGAAGGCGACACCGACGATGCGGCCGTGCTGGCCGAGCGGCGGCGGCTGGCGCGCGTGCTGCTGTCCGTGCTGCTGCTGTCGCAAGGCACGCCGATGCTGCTGGCCGGTGACGAGCTCGGCCACACCCAGGGCGGCAACAACAACGCCTACTGCCAGGACAACGAGACCACCTGGGTCGACTGGGCAAATGCCGACAACGACCTGATCGCTTTCGTCGCCCGCCTGCTGGCCCTGCGCCGCGAGGCGCTGCAGCTGCGCCACGGCAGCTGGTGGCCGGGCAATCCGCCGCCCGGCGCCCCGGCGCTGCGCTGGCTGGCGCCCGAGGGCCATGCCATGACCGACGCCGACTGGGCACCGGGCGGGCGCCATGCGGTGGCGCTGCTGTTCGAGGGTCCGGCCATGGCGCCGGGCTGGCTGGTGCTGGTGAACGCCGAGGACGGCGAGGTCGCCTTCACCCTCCCGCCCGGGCGCTGGCTGCTGCGGCTGGCGAGCGATTCGAGCGCCGCCGATCCGGCCGGCGAGGTCCTGGCGCCGGTGCAGAAGGTGCCCGGCGGCAGCCTGTGGGCGGCGAAAACATGAGCCCTGCGCGGGTCCCGCGGTGCTAGGCTGAACCTCCGACAACACGAACGAGGCAAATGATGGAAAAAATTGCACAACCGAACCTGCAAGCCCACCAACTCGTGCGGCGCACCATCGCGCTGGTGCTGGCCGGCGGCCGCGGCTCGCGCCTCAAGCAGCTGACCGACCGGCGCGCCAAGCCGGCGGTCTATTTCGGCGGCAAGTTCCGCATCATCGATTTCGCGCTGTCGAACTGCCTGAATTCCGGCATCCGCCGCATGGCGGTCGTCACGCAATACAAGTCGCACTCGCTGATGCGGCATCTGCAGCGCGGCTGGAGCTTCCTGCGCGCCGAGCTCAACGAGATGGTCG
>DASXKG010000758.1:0-2381 GCA_036496965.1 Variovorax sp. | reverse complement strand
CTTCCACCAGGCCATCGTCGCCGGATGTCCGAACAGCTGGCTGCGCCGGGTCCACACCCTGCTCTACAGCCAGAGCGAACGCTATCGACGGCTGTCGCTGACAGCATCGGCGCGTGACGTGCAGCACGAGCACAAGGCGCTGCTCGACGCCCTGCTGGCGCGCGACCCCGAGCGCGCGCAGGCCTTGATCGCGCAGCATCTGCAGACCACGACCGACCTGCTGCTGGCCTCGCCGTTGCTGGGGGTGGTGCCGGCTCGATAAGGCTGCCGCGAGCAGCCTGTCAGGCGGCCTGCATGCGCGCCAGCCGCCGCGTGATCAGTGCCTCGGCCTCGGCCATGATGCGATCGATCAGCTGCCTGACCGTCGGCACGTCGCGGATCAGGCCCGCCACCATGCCGCAGGACCAGGCGCCCGCGTCCATCTCGCCGGCCTGCATCACGCGCGGATAGACGCCGGCGACCTCGGCGGCGATGTCCTCGAACTTGACCGCCGCGCCGAGCTCGCGCTCCTTGACCAGCAGCCGCTCCACGGCCGCGTTGGTCAGCACGCGTTCGGTGTTGCGCAGCGGGCGCATCACCAGGCGGGTGTCGAGTTCGCTGGCGGCAACGATGCTGCGCTTGACGTTCTCGTGCACCGGTGCCTCCTGCGTGGCGATGAAGCGCGTGCCCATGTTCATGCCCTCGGCGCCCAGCGCCAGTGCCGC
The DNA here is from genome assembly GCA_036496965.1 of Variovorax sp. Classification (GTDB taxonomy): domain Bacteria; phylum Pseudomonadota; class Gammaproteobacteria; order Burkholderiales; family Burkholderiaceae_C; genus Variovorax. Next base: position 1,677 of record DASXKG010000758.1, on the reverse strand, counting down.
CACCAGCGAGCGCCCATCGGCCATGCCGCCGGAGGCGACGAAAGGAATCTTGAGCTCGTCCGCGGCGCGCGGCAGCAGGATGAAGTTCGGCACGTCGTCCTCGCCCGGATGGCCGCCGCATTCGAAGCCGTCGACGCTGACGGCGTCGCAGCCGATCGCCTCCGCCTTCAGCGAGTGGCGCACCGAGGTGCACTTGTGGATCACCTTGACGCCCGCTTGCTGCAGGGCCGGCAGCCATTTCTGCGGATTGTTGCCGGCGGTCTCGACGGCCTTCACGCCGCCGTCGATGATGGCCCGCACATAGCCGGGATAGTCCGGCGAGCTGAGCGCCGGCAGGAAGGTGAGATTGACGCCGAAGGGCTTGTCGGTCAAGTCGCGGCAGCGGCGGATTTCCTGCGCCAGCAGTTCCGGCGTGCGTTGCGTGAGGCCGGTGATGATGCCCAGGCCGCCCGCATTCGAGACGGCGGCGGCCATCTCGGCGAAGCCGACATAGTGCATGCCGCCCTGGATGATCGGGTGTTCGATGCCGAAGAGTTCGGTGATCCGGGTCTTCATGGAAATTCCTTTGCCGTGATGTTTATGCAACCAGTTGCACGACTTTAGCGCAACTCCGATGTTTTATGCAACTGGTTTCAAAATTAGGCGTTCGAACCTACAATCCCATCCATGTCGTTGCCGCACGCGCTTCTCACCGCACTGATCGAACAATCCAGCTCGGGCTCGGAACTGGCGCGCCGCTTCGACCGCTCGATCGGCTTCTTCTGGAGCGCCACGCACCAGCAGATCTACCGCGAGCTGGGCCGCCTGGAGGACGCCGGCTGGGTCTCCTCCACGGCGGGCGAAGGACGCGGCGGCAAGAAGATCTACAAGGTGCTGCCCGCCGGCAAGCGCGAACTCAAGCGCTGGGTCGGTGTCAGCGACGACCCCCGCCCGCATCGCGATGAACTGATGCTGCGCCTGCGCGCCGAGGCCGTGATCGGCCCGACCCCGCTGCGCCACGACATCGAGCGGCGGCGCCGGCTCCACGAAGACAAGCTGGCCCTCTATCGCGAGCTGGAGCGCACCCATTTCGAGGGTCCCGGGCAGGCCCAGCCGGACCGCATCCGCCACCTGATCCTGGAGGCCGGCATCATGATGGAAGCCATGTGGGTGGCATGGTCGGACAAGGCGTTGGCGGTGCTGGACGCAGAGCCCGCGGGGCGCTGATCAGTCGCGCGACTCGCGCGCGGAGGCTTGCGCCAGCGCCAACTGTTCGATGATCGAACGCATCGACACGATCAGCATGCGGAATCAGGGTTCTCCCTGAATCAGGGCTCGCGCGTGCGGCAGCCGCGCCTCGCTGTCGCGGCCGTCCACGAGGAGATCAATCAATCCATGCATGGTTATCCGGTGAACAACGCATTGGACGGCACACGGCCAAGTTCCTAAAGTGTCCCTTGCCGGGGGCAACCTCCGGCCCCGGCCCGAAATTCCACGCGAGAAAAGCGAGAACATCCATGAGCTCTGCCGCCATTCCTCCAGCCAGCCACCTGGGCGCATCGGACCTCCGACGACCTGCCGCGGATATAGCGCCCAAGGCTGTCCCGAAGATGGTCATTGCCGCGACTGTCGCCGGCAACGCGCTGGAGTTCTACGACTTCGTCACCTATGCCTTCTTCGCGGTGTACATCGGCAAGG
>DASXKG010000757.1:0-2628 GCA_036496965.1 Variovorax sp. | reverse complement strand
CTGGTCACCAATGTCGAGGACATCCTGCACTTTGCCGAATTCGGGGTCGTGCTGATGCTGTTCCTGGTCGGGCTCGAACTCGAGCCTCAGCGGCTGTGGAGCCTGCGGCGGTCGATCTTCGGCTGGGGCTCGGCACAGGTCCTGGCCTGCGCCGCGGTGCTGTTCCTGATCGGCCTGGCCGTCGGTGCGGACTGGCGCGTGGCGCTGGTGGCGGCGCTCGGGCTGGCCCTGTCGTCCACCGCCATCGCGCTGCAGGTGTTCGGCGAACGCAACCTGCTGCTCACGCCCAGCGGCCAGGCCGGTTTCTCGATCCTGCTGTTCCAGGACGTCGCGGCGATCCCGATCCTGGCGTTGCTCCCGCTCCTGGCTGTAGCCGCGGGGCCGGCCATCAGCGGGCTCGACCGGGCGCTGGAAGGCCTGAGGATCATCGGGGTGGTCGCCGCCGTGGTGGTCGGCGGCCGGCTCGCCCTGCGGCCGCTGCTGCGCTGGATCGCGCGCAGCAACACGCCGGAGATCTTCACGGCCACTTCGCTGCTGCTGGTCGTCGCCATCGCCGCGCTGATGCAGTTCATCGGCCTGTCGATGGCGCTGGGTGCCTTCCTGGCCGGCGTGCTGCTCGCGGAAAGCGAATACCGGCGCGAACTGGAGACCGACATCGAGCCCTTCAAGGGCCTGCTGCTGGGCCTGTTCTTCATCGCGGTCGGCATGAGCATCGACTTCGGAGTGCTGCTGCAGCGGCCCGGCCTGATGGTGCTGACCGTGGTGGGCTTCATGGCCTTCAAGTTCGGCGTGATCTATGCGCTGGCCAAGGCGATCGAGATTCCCTACCAGCAGCGGCCCGTCTTCACCCTGCTGCTTGCGCAAGGCGGCGAATTCGCCTTCGTCGTCTTCCAGGCCGCGGGGGCGCAGGTGCTGCCGCATGAGACGGCTTCGTTCCTGATCGGGGCGGTGGCGCTGTCGATGCTGCTGTCGCCGCTGCTGCTGGTCGCCATCGACAAATGGGTGCTCCCGCGCTATAGCGTTCACAAGCCGAACGATCTGGAGGAAATCTCCGAGCAGCAGGAGGCGCCGGTGGTCATCTGCGGCTTCGGCCGCTACGGGCAAATCATCGGCCGCATGCTGACCGCGCAGGACGTGGGCATCACCGTGCTGGACCACGACCCGGACACCATCGAGAGCTTGCGCGAGTTCGGCATCCGCGTGTTCTACGGCGATGCCACTCGGCTGGACCTGCTGCGCACCGCCGGGGCGGGTTCGGCCAAGGTGCTGGTGGTGGCGGTCGACGACATGGAGCAGTCGCTGAAGATCGTCGACCTGGCACGCGAGCATTTTCCCAACGCGAAGCTGGTGGCGCGGGCGCGCAACATCACCCACCTCTACCACCTGCAGGACCGCAAGGTGGACTTCATCGAGCGCGAGGTGTTCGAATCCTCGTTGCGCAGCGCCCGATCGGTGCTCGAGGTGCTGGGCTGGCCGGCCCATGAGGCGCGCGAGGACGCGATGCGATTCCGGGTGCGCAACATCCAGTTGATGCAGGAGACCTACCCGCACTACAAGGGCGACCGCGCCAAGCTGATCGCCGTCGCCAAGGAAGGACGGCAGCAGTTCAAGGAACAGATGGCCCGCGAACGCGAGGAAAAGCGCCAGCGCTCGAGCCTGGACTGGGACCGGTTGAAGGAAGAGCTCGAACAGCGAACCGAGGAGGAACCCTCCCCATGACCCTGCCCACATGGCGGCCAATCCGACTCACCGGCATGCAGCGAACCGTGCGCGCGGCCGCGGCCGGCTTGCTGGCTGCGTTGCTCGGCGCCTGCGGCGCGCCGGCGCCCGATCATGCAAGCTCGTTCGCCCCATCCGACTCGGCCACGCGCGCAGCCTGCGCATCGCCCGCGGCGCGCGGCGCCTTGGCGCCGAGCGGCGGCTTGCGTGTCGGTGTGTACCGCGGCAGCCCCACCTCCTACATCGAGGCTTCGGCCAATGCGCCGGCGCGCGGCGTCGGCTGGATGCTCGGCCGCGCGCTGGCACAGCAACTGGATGTGCGCTTCGAGCCGGTGGTATTTGCCAACAATGCCGCCACGCTGGCGGCAGCCCGGCAAGGTGCCGTGGACCTGGTGTTCACCAACGCGACGGCCGAGCGCGCCCAGGTGATTCGCTTCTCGCCGTCCCTCATGGACGTCGAGAAGAGCGTGCTGGTGCCTGCCGGCTCGCCCATCGGCAGCATCGAGGCGCTCGGAGGGCGCACGGCCCGCATCGGCGTCAGCTCGGGCAGTTCGACCGCGGAGGAATTCGCTCCGCTCTACCCCTCCGCGGTGCTGGTTGCGGTGCCCACCCTGCTTCAGGCAGGGACCCTGCTGGGCCAGGGATCCCTGGACGGATTCGCCAGCAACAGCGCCATTCTTTTCGAGCTGGCCGACCAGCTGCCGGGCGCACGCGTACTGCCCGGGCACTGGGGCCTCGAGCATTTCGCGCTGGGTATCCCGAAGGGGCGCGAGGTCGGCGCGGCCTGCGTCGACGCTTTCTCCGCGCAGGCAGCGGCCAGCGGGCTCCTCGGCACTGCCATTGCACAGTCGCGGCTGCGCGGCACCTTGGTCTCCACCCACTGACCCGGCGCCGGGCACGCCCGGCCGG
>DASXKG010000756.1:0-6601 GCA_036496965.1 Variovorax sp. | reverse complement strand
CACATGAAAGGCGCCAACCATGAGCACCCGACCGGCGACCTCGCAGACCGTCGAGTATCGCGGCACGTCGATCCGCATCAATGTGGCAGGCAAGCCGGGCGATCTCTATGGGCATGCGGATCTTTTTTCGAGGGACGAGTTCAAGGGCAGGCTTGCGCTTGGCAACGCCTCTTGCGAACCCGCCGCGTTGCAGCGGAAGCTGCGCCTGCTGGCGAAATTCGCCTCTGCATCCCAAATCATCGCCGAGCCTCGTGGCGAGTTCGAGACCGCCGCCGCCTACGATGACGATTTGATGAGTTTGTCCACTGGGCGACCATCAGAGTTTCGATGTCGTGCACTCGTCGTCCCGTGACCTTAGCAATGGCCGCGCGGTAGGGGGTATGTTCGCGCATTCGAGCACAAGGTCCTCGACCGAGGGAGACAGCATCACGAGCCGGCATGCGGCGTCGACAACGTTCTTGCCGGCTTCGACCAGGTTCAGCTGCTCCTCGTTGTTGAGGGTGCGCCGATGGAACTCGCACCCTGGGGCACCGCCCCCCAAACGGTGCGTTCAGGCGGATGAGGCGGGGTGCCGCGCCCGATCGAAGCGCTTCAAGGCAAGGCCCGATCGGTCAGTCGCACAAACTCCCTCACGAGCGCGGAGCGCACCTGCGATCGCAGCCACAGCACACCGACCGTGCGGCTTGGACACGGCTGCGGCAGTTCCCACCGGCGCACGGATTGGGCCATTTCGCCCGCACTCGGCCAGTCGGGCAGAACGGAGACGCCCAGCCGCTCGGCCACAAGGCGCGCGATATTCTCGATGCCATCGAGCTCGAAGCGCACCTGCGGCAGGACCTTCTTGCGGCGCAGGTATTCGTCGGCCATGCGTCCGCCGATGACGTTGCGGTCATAGCGGATGTAGGGCTCCTGCGCCAGTGTGCGCAGGGGGTCGCGCACGCGCAGGTCGGCGGGTGCGACCAGCACCAGCGGCTCCTGGCGCAGCGTGTGCCACGCCGCCGACTTGGGCAACTCGAAGGAGGCTCGGACCAGCACCGCGGCGTCCAGCTCACCCTCGATCACGCGGGCGTGCAGGGCCGTGGTCGAGCCCGGCTCGATGTAGATCGCGATGCTCGGATGCAGGGCCACCCATTGCTTGAGCATGGCGGGCAGCATCCCAGACATGGCCGTGGGCGTGGCGCCGAGTCGCAACGGGCCCGCGGGCAGGCTCGTGTGCGATGCGGCCGAGCGCAGGTCACGCACCTCCCGAAGCACCGACTGGGCGCGCTCGAGCACGCGCAGGCCGGCTTCGGTCGGGCTGACCGTGCGGCCCGAGCGCGTCACCAGCTTGCCGCCGATGTCGGCCTCGAGCACGGCCAGGCGCTGCGCAACCGAAGCCGGGGTGAGCCCCTGGCGGCGTGCTGCTTCTGCGATCGAGCCGAGCTGGGCGACCAGCACGAAGGTCTCCAGGAAACGTATGTCCATCGCTCGAGCTCCATGAAAAAGATGTTTTTACCATCTTCTAATGCAGTCAAAACTCGATTGATCCTATTCGTGCTTCGCCAAAGAATGGGCTTCTCAATCAGGAGACCCTTTCGTGACCAAGATCCAGAGCATCCAGTTTTGTCATGTCGGCGTTCCGCTCGACAGCGTGACTTCTTTCTCCAACCGCACCGTTCATACCCGCCACTATGGCCTGGTGCGCGTGCGTTCCACCGACGGCGTCGAGGGCGTCGGTTTCTGCTACGTGGGCAGCGCTGCGGGGCGGCTTTTCAGTGTGGCCGTGGAAGAGCTGCTCGGCCCGGTGCTGATTGGCAAGGACTCGCTGCTCGTCGAGGGCCTGTGGCAGGCGATGTACCAGGAAGCGCTGCTGCAGGGGCGCATGGGGACCGTGATGCGTGCGCTCAGCGCGCTCGACACGGCGCTGTGGGACCTGAACGCACGCACGGCCGGCCTGCAGCTGCACAAGTACCTGGGCGGCGTGCACGCGGAAACCGTGCCGGCCTACGCCAGCGGCGGCTACTACCTGGAGGGCAAGACGGCGCAGGGCGTGGCTGACGAGATGGCCAGCTACGTCGCCAAGGGCTTTGGCGCCGTGAAGATGAAGACGGGCCGCTGGACGCCGCAGGGCGAGGAGCAGCGCGTGCGCGCCGCCCGTGAAGCCATTGGCCCCGATGTGCAACTCATGCTCGACTGCAACAACGGCTGGGTGGACACGGTTCAGGCCATGGAGTACCTGCGCCGCATCGAGCCCTACCATCCGTACTTCATCGAAGAGCCCTTCGGTCCCGATGACATCGAGAGCCACGCCCGGCTCGCCAAGCTGACGCGCATCCCGGTCGCTACAGCCGAGATCGGCTATGGGCGCTGGTACCACAAGCAGTTGCTCGACCAGGGCGCGGCCGCGATCCTGCAGACCGATGCGGCCGTGTGCGGCGGCATCACCGAATGGCGCCGCATCGCGGCCACGGCCGCCAGCTATGGCGTGCAGATGTGCCCGCACTGGTTCCATGACCTGCACGCGCCGCTGGTGGCGGCGACGCCGAACGCGCGCTACGTCGAGTTCTTCTGGGATGACCAGGTGTTGAACTTCCGGCGCCTGCTGGACCGCCAGCTCAGCCTGCGCGAAGGCCAGGTGGTGCTGCACCCCGAGCCCGGCCTGGGCTTCAACTTCGACGACGCGGAAGTCGCCAAGTACGGCCGTTGGGGCACGCTGTCATGAGCGCGCCGCGCCTGCAGGGCGTGCTGTCGCCGGTGCTCACGCCCTTCGAGAACACGGGTGCGCCCAGCCATGAGCGCTTCGTGCGCCATTGCCGCTGGCTGCTGGACCAGGGCGTGGGCCTGGCGGTGTTCGGCACCAATTCCGAAGCCAACTCGCTCACGGTGCGCGAGAAGCGCGAACTGCTCGACGCTCTGGTGGCGCAGGGCTTGCCCACACAGCGCATGATGCCGGGCACCGGTGCCTGCGCGTGGCCCGAAGCGGTCGAGCTCACCCGGCATGCGCTGGATGCCGGCTGCGCGGGCGTCCTGATGCTGCCGCCCTTCTATTACAAGGGCACCGGTGACGAGGGGATGTTCTCGTACTTCGCCCGTGTCATCGATGAAGTGGCCGACACGCGCCTGCGCATCTACCTCTATCACATCCCGCCCGTGACGCAGGTGCCGCTGAGCCTGGCCCTCATCGAGCGGCTGCTGGATGCCTATCCGGGCGTGATTGCCGGCGTCAAGGACAGCGGCGGCGACTGGTCGCACACCGAAGCCATGATCCGGGCCTTCCAGCCGCGCGGCTTCGATGTGTTCGCCGGCTCGGAAACCTTCGTGCTGAAGACCATGCGCGCCGGTGGCGCGGGCTGCATCACGGCCACCGCGAACGTCAACCCGACCGCGATCCTGCGACTGTATCGCGACTGGCGCGCCGAGGATGCCGACGCGCAGCAGGCTGCCCTGGATCGTACGCGTGCCATCTTCCAGGCCCATCCCCTGATCGCCGCGATGAAGGCGGCGATCGCCTGGAAGTCCGGCGACGCCGAGTGGCGCAACCTGCGTCCACCCCTGTGCCCCTTGTCCGCGCCGGCCAGCGCGCAATTGGAGGATGCGCTGGCCCGCGCGGGCTTCGACATCCCTGCCGCACATGCGTTGTCGTTGGTCGCGGTCCTGGATTGAATCCCTGAAATGAAAGCGCTTGTCATGGACCCCAATTCCTCCCTCTTCGACAAAGTCCTCGGCTGCCTGCTCGGCGGCGTCATCGGCGATGCGATGGGCACGCCCACCGAAAAGCTCAGCCACGAGGAGATCCAGCAACGTTTCGGCTGGGTGCAGACCTTCTCCGGTGACGGCACGGACGACTCCCTGCTCAAGCACATCTTGTGCGAAACGCTCGAACGCACCGGCGGCCATGCGACGGCCGATGCCTGGGCCGAAGACTGGCTGCGGCACAGCCAGACTTTCATCGAGAGCTCGCTGTTCTTCGCGCCCGTGATCTCGACGTTCTGGAAGTTGCGTGGCGAACAGATCCAGCCGCGCGAGGCCGGCGCGGGCAACATGGCCAGCAGCAGCTCGGCCATGTGCATCTCGCCCATGGGCATCGTGAATGCGGGCAATCCGCGCCAGGCCGTGCTCGAGACCTTCGAAGTGGCGAGCCTGATCCATCACAACTTCTGCCGCGACGGCGCTTGTGCCATGGCCGCCGCGGTGGCACAGGCCTTCGCGCCGGGCGCCGACGTCGAATCGGTGCTGCGGGCGGCCTCCGATCACCTGCCGCCGCAGAGTGCGCAGCCCATGCGCGTGGCGCTGCAATCGACGCTGGCCATGGCGCGCGCGAGCGCCGGCTATGAGGACTTCCGCACGCGCTACTACGCGGCCATCGACCCGGCCCGGCATTTCACCGATTCGCGCGAGACCGTACCGCTGGCGCTGGCTCTCGTGTGGCTGGCCGCCGGCGATACGCGCAAGGCCGTGGAGTACGGCGCGAACTTCGGGCGCGACGCCGACACCATCGCCTCCATGGCAGGCGCGGTGGCCGGCGCGCTGGGCGGTGCACGCGCGCTGCCGCAGGCCTGGATGGAGACCCTGGGCGCGCAGGCGGACAAGCAGCGCGCGCTGGCCGACCGCATGACGCAGGTGGTGCGCGCGCGGGCCGAATCCGCACGCGCGGCCGCACAGGCCGTGCTGGAGATCGCTGCGTGACGCGCAAGACGCTGTTCATCACGGGCGCTGCGGGCGGCGTCGCCACCCACCTGCGCCGCGAGCTGGCAGGGTGCTACGACCTGCGCCTGTGCGACCTGCGGCCGGTCACCGACCTTCAGCCGTACGAGCGCTTCATGTCGGTCGCGCTGGAAGACCTGCCGGCGCTCGAAGAGGCGATGCGCGGCTCGGATGCCGTGCTGCACCTGGGTGGCCTGTCCATGGAGGGGCCGTGGGACGAGGTGCTGCACTCCAACATCGAGGGCGGCTACAACGCCTTCGAGGCCGCGCACCGCGCCGGCGTGCGGCGCTTCCTCTTCGCCTCCAGCAACCATGCAGTGGGCTTTTATGCGCGCACGCACACCATCGACGACCGGGTTGCGCTGCGCCCCGACAGCCGTTATGGCCTGTCCAAGGCCTTCGGCGAACTGGTGGGAAGCCTGTACGCCGACAAGTACGGCATGGAGGTGCTGTGCCTGCGAATCGGCAACGTCAACGATCGACCGCTCGATGAGCGCCGGCTGGCCATCTGGCTCAGTCCGCGCGACATGGCGCAGCTGGTGACCATCGGCGTCGAGCACCCCGGCATCCACTTCGAAGTGGTCTACGGCGTCTCGGGCAACCGACGCAGCTGGTACGACAACCGCAATGCCTTTCGCCTAGGCTACAAGCCGCAGGACGACAGCGAGGCCTATGCGGCGCAGGTGCTGGGGTCCGCAACCAAGGAAGACCCGCGTGGCGCGGCCTACCAGGGTGGCGCCTTCGTGCACGAGGAGGCTTTCGTCAACCCAGCGCCTTTGCCGGGGCGCGCATCGGCACGCCCGGACACGCCGACATGAGCTGGACGCCCCCTGCGGGTGCCTGCGACACCCACATGCACGTCTACGACCCGCGCGTGCCCTCCGCGCCAGGCGGGCCGCCCTTGCCCGGGCGCTACACGGTGGCCGACTACCGTGCCTTGCAGCGCCGCCTGGGGCTGCAGCGGGTGGTCGTCGTCCAGGCCAATGCCTACCAGTTCGACAACAGCGTCATGCTGGATGCGCTGGCGGAACTCGGTGCAGACGCTCGCGGCGTGGCCGTCACGTCGTCGGACACGAGCGATGCGCGGATCGAGGCGATGACCCGGGCCGGCGTGCGCGGCCAGCGCTTCTATGCGTTGCGCTGGGGCGCGCTCGGCCTGGATGCGATGGCCTCGCTGATGCCACGGCTGCACGCGCATGGGTGGCACGCCAACATCCAGCTCGACGGCCACACGCTGCCTGCCTCCGCCGGACTGCTTGCCGCGTTGCCCGGCCATGGCGTCATCGACCATGTGGGCAAGTTCATGCCGCCGCCGGCCCCGGGCGATCCGGCGTTCACGACGCTGCTGCGCCTGCTGGACACCGGCCGCTTCTGGGTGAAGCTTTCGGCGCCCTATGAGTCGTCGGCGCGGCTGAGCGGGGCGCGCGCTCTCGACGACGTCGCGGCCCTGATTGGCGCGCTGGTGGCGCATGCACCGCAGCAACTGCTCTGGGCCAGCAATTGGCCGCATCCCTTCCCGCCGGCGGGCTTCAGTCCCGATGACGATGCACTGCTGCGCTTCTTCCTTGACTGCGTGCCCCGCGAGGAGGACCGATGTCGCATCCTGGTCGACAACCCGGTGCGGCTCTACGGCTACACCTGAAAGCCGTCGCGATCTCATGACAAAAAAAGGAGACAAAAAATGAAGCATTCCCTGGGCCTCGCGGCCATCGCCAGCGGCAGAGCCACACGCTGCGCGGCCGTTCCCGACATCCACGATCTCGGCGCGCCTGCCGCGGTCATTGCCACCGCACAGGCTGATCGTCGCGCATGCACGCGGATGGAGAACTTGCTGTGATGAACCGCACCGACTATCCCTCGCCGCAGCGCGCCTGGCTGATGGTGGGCATCCTCATGGTTGCCTACGTGCTGTCCTTCG
>DASXKG010000755.1:0-4797 GCA_036496965.1 Variovorax sp. | reverse complement strand
GTTCACCACGGCGTTGTGGTCCTCGCCCTTCTGGATCACGACCTGGCCGTGGATGTTGGTCGGCACACCGCCCATCTGGTAGTGGATGGTCGGCACCACGGGGATCGGCTCCTTGGTGATGTCGACGTTGGCGAAGTTGATACCGATCTCGTAGACCGAGGGCAACCGCTTGTGGATGGTCTCGGCACCGAGGTGGTCGAGCTTGAGCAGCACGTAGTCCTTGTTCGGACCGCAGCCTCGGCCTTCCTTGATTTCCTGGTCCATCGAGCGCGAGACGAAGTCGCGCGGCGCCAGGTCCTTGAGGGTCGGCGCGTAGCGCTCCATGAAGCGCTCGCCGTTGCTGTTCAAGAGGATCGCGCCTTCGCCGCGGCAGCCTTCGGTCAGCAGCACGCCGGCGCCGGCCACGCCGGTCGGGTGGAACTGCCAGAACTCCATGTCTTCCAGCGGGATGCCCGCGCGCGCCGCCATGCCCAGGCCATCGCCGGTGTTGATGAAGGCATTCGTCGAAGCCGCGAAGATGCGGCCGGCGCCGCCGGTGGCCAGCAGCACGGTCTTGGCCTGCAGGATGTGCAGGTCGCCGGTTTCCATCTCCAGCGCGGTCACGCCGACCACGTCGCCCTCGGCGTCCCGGATCAGGTCGAGTGCCATCCATTCGACGAGGAACTGGGTGCGCGCCTCGACGTTCTTCTGGTAGAGCGTGTGCAGCATCGCGTGGCCGGTGCGGTCGGCCGCCGCGCAGGCGCGCTGCACCGGCTTTTCCCCGTAGTTGGCGGTGTGGCCGCCGAAGGGGCGCTGGTAGATGGTGCCGTCCGGATTGCGGTCGAAGGGCATGCCGAAGTGCTCGAGTTCGTACACCACCTTGGGTGCTTCGCGGCACATGAACTCGATCGCGTCCTGGTCGCCGAGCCAGTCGGAGCCCTTGATGGTGTCGTAGAAGTGGTAGTGCCAGTTGTCTTCGCTCATGTTGCCCAGCGAGGCGCCGACGCCGCCCTGCGCAGCGACGGTGTGCGAGCGCGTCGGGAACACCTTGGAGAGCACGGCGACGTTGAGGCCGGCGCGCGCCAGTTGCAGCGAGGCACGCATGCCGGAGCCGCCGGCGCCGACGATGACGACGTCGAACTTGCGCTTGGTGATTTGGTCTTTGGTATATGCAGTCATGGGTTCAGAGCCTCCAGAGCACTTGAATGGCCCAACCCGCGCACGCCACAAGCCAGACGATGGTGAAAACTTGGGCGCCCAGGCGCATGCCGACCGCATGCACGTAGTCCATCCAGATATCGCGCATGCCGACCCAGACGTGGTAGAGCAGCGAGGCGATCACGACGAAGGTCAGCACCTTCATCCATTGGGCGGCGAAGATGCCGGCCCAGAGGTCGTAGCCGATCGGGCCGCGCGAGAAGAGCACCTGGGCCAGCAGGACCAGGGTGAACAGCGCCATCAGGGCGCCGGTGACGCGCTGGCTGAGCCAATCGCGCAATCCGTAGTGCGCGCCGACGACGATGCGCTTGGAGCCGTAGTTCACGGACATGGTGTGGTTCCTAATCTGAGGGGACGCTCAATAGAGCCCGAACAACTTGGCGCCGAGGATGACGGTCAGCAGGATGCTCAGCGCCAGGGTGGCCAGCGCGCTGCTGTTGCCCGCTTTCTTTTCCACGGCGGCGTGGTTCACGTCCATCCACAGATGGCGCACGCCGGCGATGAAGTGATGAAGGAAAGCCCAGATCAGTGCCAGCGCCACGAGCTTCAAAAACCAGCCCGGAACGAAACCAAGGCCGCTGTTGAAGGCGGCCTTGAAGCGGGCAAACGAGATTTCGGAGGACAGCGAGGTGTCGAACATCCAGATGATGAAGGGCAGCAGCAGGAACATCAGCGCGCCGCTCGCGCGGTGCAGGATCGAGACGATGCCCGCCGGCGGCAGGCGGTAGGTCGTCAGGTCGGTGAAGGCGTTGATATTCCTGAATTCGCGCCGCGGGGGGCGTGGAGGGGTTGCCAGTTCAGTCATGGGAACTTTCGGTTTTTTTCGAGGGGCTGCTGGTTGTCGGACGGATATGCAGACAACTCAAAATTCTATTGCAACGCACAAACCTTGTTACTTGTGCTTCAAGTAGCCGCGATCCGGACCTTATCCGAGTTCGTTGCGATAGTGATGGGTGTCGGTCCTGTAGAGACCGCGGCGCAGTTCCATCGGGGTGCCGTGGTAGGTGTGGGCCACCCGCTCCACGCTGAGCAGTGGGGTCGCGGGGGAGACTCCCAGCAGCGCGGCCTGGGCCGGGTTGGGCAGCACGGCGCGGATCTTTTCCTCGGCGCGCACCATCCGAACGCCGAACTCGGTCTCGAACAGCGCGTACATCGGGCCGCGCCAGGCGCGCAGGCGCTCGGCCGTCAGTCCCTTGAAGGGTGCGCCGGGCAGCCAGAGATCCTCGAGGATGGTGGGCGTGCCGCCGTAGGCCAGCACCCGGCTGACCTGCAGCACCGCGTCGCCGGTGCGCAGTCCGAGCGCGCGCGCCACGTCGGCGGTGGCGCGCTGGCGGCGGCAATCGACGATCTGGCGCTCGGCGGGCCCCTCGGCCTGGACATCGCCGCCGTCGGGCACCAGCTTGAGGAAGCGGTACTGGACATGCTGCTCGGCATGGGTGGCGACGAAGGTGCCCTTGCCCTGGCGGCGCACCACCAGGTTTTCGGCGGAGAGCTCGTCGATCGCCTTGCGCACGGTGCCCTGGCTGACCCGAAAGCGTGCGGCCAGCTCGATTTCGCTCGGAATCGGCTCACCCGGCTTCCATTCGCCCGCGTGCAGGCTCTGCAGGATCAAGGACTTGATCTGCTGGTAGAGCGGACTGAACGAGGGTGCGGCGGGCTCCGCGGAGGCAGAAGGGGAGGGCGTCATGGCGTGCATCGATGCACCTCGACGGTGCTTTCTGATCGTATCTTATATAAGACATAAGACCCGCGCCACCGAATTCGCAAATCGGCATAAAATCCCCCACGGCCCGAAGCTGGGCGTCAACGTCCGCTCCGACCCGCGGGGTCGAACCCGGGCCACGTACCGTTTTCTTCATTTCCTGGAGTCTTCCCATGAGCAAAAAGCCCGTTCGCGTTGCCGTCACCGGCGCCGCTGGCCAAATCGGTTACGCCCTGTTGTTCCGCATCGCCTCCGGCGAAATGCTGGGCAAGGATCAGCCGGTCATCCTGCAACTGCTCGAGATCCCCGACGAGAAGGCCCAGAAGGCGCTCAAGGGCGTGATGATGGAACTCGACGATTGCGCTTTCCCGCTGCTGGTCGGCATGCAAGCCCACGGCGATCCGATGACCGCCTTCAAGGATGCCGACTACGCGCTGCTGGTGGGTTCGCGTCCGCGCGGCCCGGGCATGGAGCGCGCTGAACTGCTGGCCGTCAACGGCGCCATCTTCACGGCGCAGGGCAAGGCGCTCAACGCCGTCGCCAGCCGCAATGTCAAGGTGCTGGTGGTGGGCAACCCGGCCAACACCAACGCCTACATCGCGATGAAGAGCGCCCCCGACCTCCCGCGCAAGAACTTCACCGCCATGCTGCGCCTGGACCACAACCGCGCCGCCAGCCAGCTCGCCGCCAAGACCGGCAAGCCGGTGGCCGATATCGAGAAGCTCACGGTCTGGGGCAACCATTCGCCGACGATGTACGCCGACTACCGTTTCGCCACCATCCAGGGCGAAAGCGTCGCCAAGATGATCAACGACCAGGAATGGAACGCCAACACCTTCCTGCCGACCGTGGGCAAGCGCGGCGCTGCCATCATCGAGGCGCGCGGCCTCTCTTCGGCCGCATCGGCTGCCAATGCCGCCATCGACCACATGCGCGACTGGGCGCTCGGCACCCAGGGCAAATGGGTCACGATGGGCATTGCCTCGGACGGCCAGTACGGCATTCCGAAGGACATCATGTTCGGCTTCCCGGTGACCTGCGAGAACGGCGAATACAAGCTGGTCGAAGGGCTCTCGATCGACGCCTTCAGCCAGGAACGCATCAACAAGACGCTCAAGGAACTGCAGGACGAACAAGCCGGCGTCGTCCACCTGCTGTAAGCCGTCTCTCGGAATGCTTGACTGGAATCCCGAGCTCTACCGCCGCTACGAGGACGAGCGGACGCGGCCGGCACGCGAGCTGCTGGCCCGCGTTGCATTGTCGGAGGCGGCCCAGGTGGTCGATCTGGGCTGCGGACCGGGCAATTCGACCGAGCTGCTGGTCCAACGCTTCGATGGCGCCACCGTCGTCGGCATCGACAATTCCGAGGCCATGCTGGTGAGCGCGCGGGAGCGGCTGCCGAAGGCGCAGTTCGAGCTGAGCGACATCGCGACCTGGGAACCCGAGCTGCGTCCCGACCTCATCTACGCCAACGCGGCGCTGCAATGGGTGCCGGACCACGAGGCGCTGATCCCCAGGCTGTTCGCTGCGCTGGCGCCGGCCTGGGTGCTGGCCATCCAGATGCCCGACAACCGGCAGGAGCCCACGCATCGGCTGATGCGCGAGATCGCCGGCGAGGCACCCTGGGCCCAGGCGATCGGCAACCCCGAGAAGCTGCGCACGCCGCTGCTCTCGATCGAGGCCTACTATGACCTGCTGGCTGCCGACGCCGAATCGGTGGACGTCTGGCGCACGGCCTACCAGCATCCGATGGCTTCGGCAGCCGCCATCGTCGAATGGGTGCGCGGCACGGGCCTGAAGCCCTTCGTCGATCCATTGCCGGGCGAGCTGCGCATGAGCTTCCTGGCCGAGTACGAGCGCCGCATCGCGCGGGCCTATCCGCCGCGCTCCGACGGCCG
>DASXKG010000754.1:0-15972 GCA_036496965.1 Variovorax sp. | reverse complement strand
CGTCACCTTGGCGCCAGCGGCAGCGGCAGCACCAGCGACCGCGGGCTCGTGAAGTGCCGTTCGGCGCCGGTCACCGGATCGATGAACCCGATCTCCTTGGCCAGCAATTGCAGCGGATGGTCGAAGGCGTCCTGACCCTCTGGCAGCAGGCGCGGGTAGATCGCATCGTTCAGGATCGGCATGCCGAGCGCGGCGCAGTGCATGCGCAACTGGTGCCTGCGGCCGGTGAGGGGCGAGAGAAGCAGGCGTGCAAAGCCGTGGCGCTGCTCGATCAGCGCGAAGCCGGTCTCGGCATTGGGCACGCCCTCCACCTCGGTCATGCGCATGAAATGGCGGTCCGGCGCGAGGCGGCTGCGGCGGATGGCGGGCAGCGGGCCGTCGCCGGGCCAGGCCACGACGGCCTCGTAGCGCTTGGTGACCGCGCGTTGCGCGAACAGCGCGCTGTAGGCCGCACGCTGCGCCGGCTGCACCGAGAACAGCACGATGCCCGCGGTCTCGCGGTCGATGCGGTGCAAGGGTGCGAGGTGTTCCAGGCCCAGCCTGCGCCGCAGGCGCACCAGCAGGCTTTGCTGCACGTACTTGCCCACCGGCGTGACCGGAAGGAAGTGGGGCTTGTCGACCACCAGCAGCTGCGCGTCCTGGAACAGGATCGATTCCTCGAAGGGAATGACGGTCTCGGCATCGAGCGCGCGGTAGTAGTAGATGCGCAGCCGCGGCTCGTAGGGCCGCGATTCGGTGACCGGCACGCCATGCTCGTCGACCACCGTGCCGTCGCGCATGCGCGCCTGCCAGGTGCTGCGCGGAATGGCCGCGAAGCGTTCCACCAGGAAGTCGGCGATGCTCGTCCAGTCGCCCGCGGGCAGCGCCACGCAACTGGCGCCGACGCCATCGCGAAGGGGCAGGGGCACGGGCACGGGCACGGCGCGCATGGCGGTCCTCGTCGCTCAGCCGGCGGCTGCGTCCAGGCCGGCGGCAAGCTCGGCGAAGCTCGGGCGTTGGGCCGGGTCGGTGCCGAAGCAGCGCAGCTGCAGGCCGTTCATGACACTGCGGATGGCCGGTGCGTCGGCTTCCGCCGGGTCGCAACGCGCCACCAGTTCCTCGAGCAGGCAGCCGAAGGCGCGCGACTCGATGCCCTGCAATGCGCGCGCGGCGGCGTCGTCGCCACGCGGCAGGAAGGACGCCGCGCCGAAGTCGCCGAGCAGGCCATCGCCCCGGTCGTTGCAGAGGATGTTGTGGCCGTAGAGATCGCCGTGCAGGATGCCGCGCGCATGCAGCCGGGCGACGGCGCAGGCGATGCCGCGGGCCATGCGCAGTGCGCTGCGCGCGGACCAGGCCGCCCCCTCGGCGTAGACATCGCGCGTGCAGGACTGGAGACTGGGTGGTCCGGCCAGGTTGGCGTAGCCGGCGTCCACCAGCGACAGCAGCAGGCCCTCGCTGCCCTCGGGGTGGTTCTCGATGCGGCCTTGCACGGCGATCAGGTTCGGATGCGCGCCGGCTGCTGCGATGCAGGCTGCCATTTCGCTGTGCGGCCACCCGTCGCTGGTCACGGCGCCCTTGAAGACCTTGACCGCCACCGGCCGCGAACTGCCGTCCGGTTGGCGCCAGTCGGCCGCGTGGATCACGCCGGAGGCACCCTCGCCGAGCTGGCGGCCCAGGCGCAGCGCGCCCCAGTCGACGCGCGCCACCGCCTGCGCATTCATTGCCAGCGCCTCGGGCACCTCATCGAAGGGATTGCCTGCGAAGGCAATCCACGAAAGCCGGGGCAGCGACAGCAGCCAGCCCGGCAAAGCATCCAGGCGATTGGCCGAGATGCGCACCAGTTCCAGGGCGCGGCAATCGGCCATCTCGTCCGGCAGCATGGTCAGCCGGTTGCCGGCGAGCATCAGTTTCTGCAGTCGCGGCCGCCGTCCGAGCTCGGCCGGCAGCGCCTCGATGCGGTTGTCGGTGAGGATCAGCCAGCGCAGGGCCGGCGGAAGCGAACCCGCGGGCACCCGCGCGATGCGGTTGGCCTTGAAGGCCACCATCTCGAGCCGCTCGCAGCGTCCGAGCACTTCAGGCACAGCGGTGAACCGGTTGTCGGAGCAGAACAGCACGCGCAGCCGATGCAGCCGGTGCAAGTCGTCCGGCAGCGAATCCAGCGCGTTGCCCGAGAGGTTCAGGATCTCCAGGGTGTCGGCCAGCTCGAAGATCTCGCGCGGAAACTCGCTCAGGCCTTGCGCGAGATCCAGCCGCCTGGCGCCGGCCAGCTCACCCCTGCGCAGCCGGCCGAGCATGCTCATGTCGACGCGCAGCTCACTCGAAGTGGCCGAAGCGATAGACGCCGTCCGCGCCGCGGCGCCGCTGCAGCTGGCCGGAGAACCACAGGTAGTGCAGGTGGGCCACGGTTTCGCCCATCGCGAAAGTGATCTGGTGCAGGTCGAGCGCACGCTTGAACAGGATCGGCAGGCCTTCGGCGGCGGTCAGCGGCTTCTGCTTGCAGGCCTCCAGCAGATGCGCCAGATGGTCCCGGTGGTGATTCTGCAGCTGCTCGACGCGCCGGTGGATGCCGGTGAATGGCCGGCCGTGCGAGGGCAGGCCGAGCGCATCGGCCGGCAGCGACTTGAAGCCTTCGATGCTGGCCAGGAACAGGCGCAGCGGATCCGCCTCGGGTTCGCCCGCATACACGCTCACGTTGGTCGAGATGCGCGGCAGCATCATGTCGCCGCCGATCAGGGCATTCAGTTCGTCGCAGTACAGCGCGATGTGTTCCGGCGCATGGCCGTAGCCGCTGATGCAGCGCCAGCCGCGGCCGCCGATGCTGAGCCTGTCGCCATCCAGCATGCGCACGAAGCTGGACGGCACCGAGGGCACCAAGTTGGCGTAGTAGTTGGTGCGCGCGCGCAGCTTGGCCAGCGCCTCGAGGTCGCAGAGGCCGTGGGCGGCAAAGAAGTCGGCGGCCGCGTCGCCGCCGGCCAGGGTATCGCCGGCGCTGGTGAGGGTGCGCGCCACGTGGTAGTCGGTGGCGCTGATCCACAGCGGTGCGTTCCAGCGTGCGCACAGCCAGTCGGCCAGGCCGATGTGGTCGGGATGCATGTGGGTGACGATCACGCGCAGGATCGGCAGGCCCTGGAGCTGGGTCTCGAAGATCTGTTCCCACTGGGCGCGGGCAGCGTCGTGCGCGATGCAGCAGTCGACCACCGACCAGCCGTCCACGCCGTCGATCGTGTCGCGCAGCAGCCAGAGGTTGATGTGGTCCAGCGCGAAGGGCAGGCCCATGCGGATCCAGCGCACGCCGGGCGCCACTTCGAGCGCCTCGCCGGAAGCCGGCAAGCTCTCGCCGAGGGGGTATTGGAGTTCGCGTTCGAGGAGGTTCATGTACTATTGACGTTAACGTAAACGTCATGGCCGGATGGCACTATTGTAGGCAGTGCCGGCCAAAGCTGCTGTCGCACCCGTAACCACCCGATTCTTCATGCCCGCGTCGCAGACCTTCACCATCGGCGAACTCGCCAGGGAGTTCGATCTCACCACGCGTGCGATCCGCTTCTACGAGGACATGGGCCTGCTGGCGCCGCGCCGCGCGGGCCTGCAGCGCGTCTACACGGCGCGCGACCGCACCCGACTGGCGCTCACGCTGCGCGCCAAGCGCCTGGGGCTCAAGCTGACCGAGGCGCGGGAAATCCTCGACCTGTACGACAGCCCGCGCGACACGCAGCTACAGCTCGAGCGCTTTCTCGGCGTGCTCGGCAGCCATCGCGAGCAGCTCGAGGCGCAACTGGCCGAACTCCAGGCCAACCTGGCCGAAGTCCGCGCCCAGGAAAAGCAGGCACGGACCGCGCTTTCCCGAACCCGGCAGAAGTCGCGCTGAGCGCGGTTCCGGCCGCAATACTTCAACCCACCACCGCCCGCCATGGAAAATCCGCCCCCCGACACCCTCGACGACCTGTTCGCCCACAACCGCGCCTGGTCGGCACGCATGGAGCGCGATCGGCCCGGCTTCTTCACCAGCCTGGTGAAGCAGCAGACGCCCAAGTTCATGTGGATCGGCTGCTCCGACAGCCGCGTGCCGGCCAACCAGATCACCGGCCTGGAGCCGGGCGAAGTCTTCGTGCACCGGAATGTGGCCAACATCGTGGTGCATTCCGACCTGAATGCGCTGTCGGCCATCCAGTTCGCGGTCGAGCGGCTCAAGGTCCAGCACATCATGGTGGTCGGCCACTACGGCTGCTCGGGCGTGCAGGCGGCGCTCGAGGGCGCGCGCATCGGCATCGCCGACAACTGGATTCGCCACATCCAGGACGTGCGCGACCGCCACCGCGTGATGCTCGAGTCGCTGCCCGAGGCCGTGCGCGCCGATGCGCTGTGCGAGCTCAACGTGGCCGAGCAGGTGGTCAATGTCGCGGTCAGCACCGTGATGTGCGATGCCTGGGGCCGCGGCCAGCAGGTGACCATCCACGGCTGGGCCTTCGGCGTCAACGACGGGCTGCTGCAGGATCTGGGCATGACGCTCGACGGCAGCAAGCCGCTGGAGACCCAGTACCGCGCCGCCGTGCAGCGCATTCGCTACAAGTGGAGCAAGCCGGCAGATGCGTCCCTGGGCCCTGCGGAGGCGATCGGCTCACCGAAGTAAGCCAGTCAAGCCATGTTCCCGCAGCGCCTCGACTCGCCGCTGGCCTACGATATCGCCCGGGCGATGCGCGACGGCTTCGATCGGCACTACCGGCTTTTTCGCGCCGAGTCGGCGCGCGCCAAGCATCGTTTCGAGACGGCCGACTGGCATGGCCAGCAGCGCGCCCAGCGCGAGCGCATCGAGTTCTACGACCTGCGTGTGGGCGAGGCCGTGGCCCGTCTCGAGAAGGAGTTCAAGGCCGGCGAACAGCCGATGGACGTGTGGCACCAGGTCAAGCTGCATTTCATCGGCCTCCTGGTCGACCATCACCAGCCGGAGCTCGCCGAGACCTTCTTCAATTCGGTGACGACCAAGATCCTGCACCGCACCTACTTCCAGAACGATTTCATCTTCGTGCGGCCGGCGATCAGCACCGAATACATCGAGCCGCGCGACGCGCCCACCTACCGGGCTTACTATCCGGCGCAGGAAACCCTGGCCGACACGGTCGAGCGCATGCTGGAGGACTACGCACTGCAGGGCGGCTGGACGAACCGGCGCCGCGATGCGGAGCGGGTGGCGGCAGCGGTGCTAGGGCGCTTCCACCAGGTCAAGCTGCGCGCCAACTTCCAGCTCCAGGTGCTGTCGGGCCTCTTCTACCGGAACAAGGGCGCCTATGTCGTGGGCAAGATCATCAATGGCTTCGTGGAGATGGCCTTCGCGCTGCCGATCCTGCACGACCCGCATGACCCGCACGACAAGTTCTACATCGACGCGGCGCTGTTCGGCGAGGAAGACCTGCAGATGCTGTTCAGCTTCGCCCGGGCCTACTTCATGGTCGACATGGACGTGCCCTCGGCCTATGTGCAGTTCCTGCGCTCGCTGATGCCGCGCAAGCCGCGTGCGGAAATCTACAGCTCGCTCGGCCTGGCCAAGCAGGGCAAGACGCTGTTTTATCGCGACTTCCTCTATCACCTCAACTATTCGACCGACAAGTTCCGCATAGCGCCCGGCATCAGGGGCATGGTCATGCTGGTGTTCGACCTGCCGTCCTTTCCGTTCGTGTTCAAGGTCATCAAGGACTTCTATCCGCCGCAGAAGGAGACCACCCGCGAGCAGATCAAGGCCAAGTACATGCTGGTCAAGCAGCACGACCGCGTCGGGCGCATGGCCGACACGCTGGAGTACAGCGATGTCGGTTTTTCGCTCGACCGCTTCGAGCCCGAGCTGATCGCAGAGATCCGGCGCTTCGCGCCGAGCCAGCTCGAGATCGGCGACCGCGACAGCAACGGGGAGATGGAGCTGGTGCTCAAGCATGTCTACATCGAACGCCGCATGATCCCGCTCAATCTCTTCCTGCAGGAGTCCTTCGACCTGCTGGCCCAGCCCGAGCACGCCCATCGGGCGGGCAAGCAGCTCGAGCATGCGGTGGTCGAGTACGGCAATGCGATCAAGGACATGGTGGCCGCGAACATCTTTCCCGGCGACATGCTGTACAAGAATTTCGGCGTCACGCGCGGCGGCAAGGTGGTGTTCTACGACTATGACGAGATCGAATACCTCACCGACTGCAACTTCCGCAAGGTGCCCGCGGCGCGCAACGAGGAGGACGAGATGAGCGGCGATGTCTGGTACGCGGTCGGCCCGAAAGACGTGTTCCCCGAGACCTTCGAGCCCTTCCTGCTCGGCAACGCGGCGGTGCGCGAGGCCTTCATGGCGCATCATGCCGACCTGCTCGATGCCACCTTCTGGCAGAGCCACAAGCAGCGCATCCAGGCCGGCCAGATGCTGGACGTATTTCCCTATGACGAGGCGCAGCGCTTCAAGCACGACGGCCACGCGCCGTACTTTTAGCTCGCCCCCAGGCTTGCTCACTGCGTGTAGCCTCCCTCCCCCTGCCGGGGGCAACACCAGCGGCCCGGCAAAGCCGGTTCCGCGGTGTTTCCGGCGTCGAGGGCGCCGGTTGCATGAGGGCCGGGACCTTGCGAAGATGATTTGTGAGAACTGATTTTTTCTAGAAGGAGCAATTTCCATGAGCGAATCGATCGTGATCGTCGGCGCCGCCCGCACCCCGATGGGCGGCTTCCAGGGCGATTTTTCTTCCCTCGCGGCGCACGACCTGGGCGGCGTCGCGATCAAGGCGGCCATCGAGCGCGCCGGCATCACGGCCGACAGCGTGGGCGAGGTGCTGTTCGGCAACTGCCTGATGGCCGGCCAGGGCCAGGCGCCGGCGCGCCAGGCGGCCTACAAGGGCGGCCTGCCGGACAGCGCGGGCGCGGTCACGCTCAGCAAGATGTGCGGCTCGGCCATGAAGGCCGCCATGCTGGCGCACGACATGCTGCTCGCGGGCACGCACGAGGTGATGGTCGCCGGCGGCATGGAGAGCATGACCAACGCGCCCTACCTGATGCTCAAGGGGCGCGGCGGCTACCGCATGGGCCACGACCGCATCTTCGACCACATGATGCTCGACGGCCTGGAGGATGCCTACCAGCCGGGCCGCTCGATGGGCACCTTCGGCGAGGACTGCGCGGCCAAGTACAAGTTCACGCGCGAACAGCAGGATGCCTTCGCGATCGCCAGCGTCGAGCGCGCCAAGGCCGCGACCCGCTCCGGCGCCTTCAAGGCCGAGATCGCGGCGGTGACGGTCAAGGGCCGCGGCGGCGAGACCGTGATCGACATCGACGAGGGTCCGGGCAAGGTCAAGGTCGACAAGATCCCGACGCTCAAGCCGGCCTTCAAGAAGGACGGCGGCACCATCACCGCGGCATCGAGTTCGTCCATCAACGACGGCGCCGCGGCGCTGGTGATGATGACCGAGAGCACGGCCAAGAAGAACGGCGCCAAGCCGATTGCCCGCCTGGTGGCACATGCCACGCACGCGCAGCAGCCCGAATGGTTCTCCACCGCCCCGGTCGGCGCGGTCGCCAAGCTGTTCAAGAAGACCGGCTGGGGCGTGAAGGACGTCGACCTCTGGGAAGTCAACGAGGCCTTTGCGGTGGTGCCGATGGCGCTGATGCACGAACTCTCGGTCGCGCACGACATCGTCAACGTGCATGGCGGCGCCTGCGCGCTGGGCCATCCGATCGGCGCCAGCGGGGCACGCATCATGGTCACGCTGATCCATGCGCTGCAGCAGCGCGGCAAGAAGCGCGGCGTGGCGACGCTGTGCATCGGCGGCGGCGAAGGCACCGCCGTGGCGCTCGAACTGCTCTGAGGACGACGCCATGCTGCTGAGCGCCGACCAGGAAGCCATCCGCGACGCCGTGCGCGCCTTTGCCCAGGCCGAGCTCTGGCCCCAGGCGCCGCTCTGGGACCGCGAGCACAGCTTTCCCAAGCAGGCCCACGCGGGGCTCGCCGCGCTGGGTGCCTATGGCATCTGCGTGCCCGAGGAAGACGGCGGCGCCGGCCTGGACTACCTCACGCTGGCGCTGGTGCTGGAGGAGATCGCAGCCGGCGACGGCGGCACCAGCACCGCGATCAGCGTCACCAACTGCCCGGTCAACGCGATCCTGATGCGCTACGGCAATGCCGGGCAGAAGCAGCAATGGCTGCAGCCGCTGGCCCAGGGGCGCATGCTCGGTGCCTTCTGCCTGACCGAGCCGCAGGCCGGCAGCGATGCCTCGTCGCTGCGCACCACCGCGCGCAAGGACGGGGACGGCTGGGTGATCGACGGCGTCAAGCAGTTCATCACCAGCGGCAAGAACGGACAGGTCGCGATCGTCATCGCGGTCACCGACAAGGGTGCCGGCAAGCGCGGCATGAGCGCCTTCATCGTTCCGACGAGCAGCAAGGGCTACCAGGTGGCGCGGCTGGAGGACAAGCTCGGCCAGCATTCCAGCGACACGGCGCAGATCAACTTCGATGCCTGCCGCATTCCCGCCGAGAACCTGATCGGGCAGGAGGGCGAGGGCTACAAGATCGCGCTCGGTGCGCTCGAAGGCGGCCGCATCGGCATTGCCGCGCAGAGCGTGGGCATGGCGCGCAGCGCCTTCGAGGTGGCGCTGGCCTATGCCAAGGAGCGCCAGGCCTTCGGCGGCAGCATCTTCGAGCAGCAGGCGGTGGGTTTCCGGCTGGCCGAATGCGCCACCCAGCTCGAAGCCGCGCGCCAGCTGATCTGGCATGCGGCCAGCTTGCGCGACGCCGGCCGGCCCTGCCTGAAGGAAGCGGCGATGGCCAAGCTGTTCGCCAGCGAGATGGCCGAGCGGGTGTGCAGCGCCGCCATCCAGACGCTGGGCGGCTACGGCTATGTCAACGACTTTCCGCTGGAGCGCATCTATCGCGACGTGCGCGTCTGCCAGATCTACGAAGGCACGTCGGACATCCAGAAGCTGCTCATCCAGCGCGCGCTGGCTTGAGCAGAGGCCCGGTGCCGGCAGCCTAGTTCGAGGGTTTGCGCGGGGGTCTGCACAATAGGGGGTGCATCCCTCCTTGCATTTCATGTCCGCCTCATCCCCCAGTGCCGCCCGTGTTCCCTGCCCCTGCGGCCGCCGCGACCGCCGTGAGTTGCCGCTGGCCTTCTCGCAGTGTTGCGGCCGCTATCTCGGCGATTTCGACCATGTGCCGGCGCCGGATGCCGAGTCGCTCATGCGCTCGCGCTACACCGCCTTCGTGCTGGAGCGGGCCGACTACCTGCTGGCCACCTGGCACGCGTCGACCCGTCCGGCAACGCTCGGCTTCGAGCCGGGCGTGAAATGGCTCGGCCTCGACCTGCGCTCGCGCTCGGTGCTCGACGCGGACCATGCCGAGGTCGAGTTCGTCGCCCGCCAGCGCAGCAGCGCCGGCATCGCCACCCGCCTGCACGAACGCAGCCGGTTCGTTCGTGAGGAAGACGGCCTCCAGCATCGCTGGTACTACCTCGACGGCGAGCTTCGCTGACTGACCGTCCGGTCATCCAACGTCGGAGACGCTTCGCACTGTCGAGCGTCCGCTATCGATTCGATAGCGTCGAGCCATTGTGTCCGCGTTGTGCACAGAGCGATTCCATCTGGACCCTTTAATTTGCGGCGCGCCGGCCTCACACTTGCTGTGGGGCGCGTTGCCGATGGCCTGGGCGCACCCTTTCCACCCATCAAACAATGGCGCGGCATGCACAACAAGAAACTTCGGATCGTGGAACGCCTGATCGACGCGCTGGTGCTGCCGGCCGCGGCGGCCCTCCTTTTGGGTGTGGCCGCTGCGCCCGCGCATGCGGATGGTCCTTTGCTCACGCCTTTTTCCGGCGCGCCGCTCGGCGCAGCGCCGGCGCCCTGGCGCTTCACCACCTTGCCCAACAAGATCCCGACCCGCTTCGAGATCACCGAGCTGGATGGCAAGCATGTGCTCAAAGTCGAAGCCGACAAGTCCTATGGGAACCTGGTGCACGCGACCCGCGTGCAGCTCAATGGCCAAGCCACGCTGGACTGGCGCTGGCGGGTCGAGGAGTTCGTGGCCGGCGCCGACCTGCATACCCGCGACGGCGACGACGGCGCAGCCAAGCTGTGCGTGTTCTTCGATTTCCCGACTGACAAGCTGCCGCTCGGCGAGCGGACCCGCCTGGCGCTGGCGCACAGCGCCACCGGCGAGCTCGTGCCGGCCCAGACGCTGTGCTACGTGTGGGACAACAAGGAGCCCAAGGACAGCGAGTTCGCGAATGCGTTCACCGATCGCATGGAGATGGACGTGATCGAATCCGGGCCCACGACCCCGGCCGGCGGCTGGCTGGGCGAAAAACGCAACCTGAAGGCCGACTACCAGCGCGCCTTCGGGAAGGAGGCGGGCAACTTCCTGCCCGACGTGATCGCGATCGCGGTCTCGGCCGACGCCGACAACACCAAGGCGCAGGGCATCGCCTACTACTCGGACATCGAACTGCACGGAACGCCGCCGGCGGCCGGCGCAGCGGCGCCGACCGGTCAGTAGCGGCAACCACAACGGCACATCACAACGGCTGCACACCATGGACGGCTTCATCTCACTGCTCGCCAGCCAGGGTTCCCTGCTGGTCTTCCTGATCACGCTGGCTTCGCGCCTGGGTGCGCCGGTGCCGGCTGTGCCCTTCCTGATCATCGCGGGCGGCCTGACGGTCGGTGGCCAGGTGTCCTTCGGCGTGGTGGTGCTGGGAGCCGTGTTCGGCAACATCATCGGCGACGGCGTGTGGTTCCTCGCCGGCCGGCGCTGGGGCTACCAGGTGCTGCGGCTGCTGTGCCGCATCTCGCTGTCGCAGGATTCCTGCGTCCGGCGCAGCGAATCGATCATCGGCCGCTGGGGCGGCTGGTCGCTGATCGCGGCGAAATTCGTGCCGGGCGTGTCGGTGGTTGCCGCGCCGATGGCGGGTGCGCTGGGCATGTCGAACCTGCGCTTCATGGCCTACGAGACGGCCGCGGCACTGATCTGGACGCTCGGCTTCCTGCTGGTCGGGCGGATTTTCCATTCCGCGATCCAGGACGTGGTGAACCTGCTGTCGGAGATCGGGCTCACCGCCATCGGCATCGGTCTGCTTGCGCTGGCGGCCTACGTCGCCTGGCGCTATTGGCAGCGCCGCCTGGCACTGCGCGCTGCCGAGGATATCGTCCACATCGGTGTCGAGGCCCTGCGCGCGGCGATGGCCGCCGGCACGGCACCGACGCTGATCGACGTGCGCTCCGACGAGGCGCGTGCGATCGACCCGCGCGCGATTCCCGGCGCCCTCGGCATTGCGCTCAGCCGGTTGCCGAAGCAGCTGTCCGCTTTCGCGGATGACCAGGAGCTGGTCGTGTTCTGCGACTGTCCCGACGATGCCTCCGCCATCGCGGGTGCCCGCGTGCTGATGGGGGCCGGTCTGCCGCGCGTGCGCGTGCTGGCCGGTGGGCTCGATGCCTGGGTCGCCAGCACCGCGGCCACGGCGCCCGCCGGCGAGCAGTTGCTGGTGGTTGCACGCTCGGCTTGATTCCCTAGCGCCCTGGGGCCTAGAATCGCCCCTGCTCCGGGGTGCATGCCGATGCGTACTGAGATGGCCAAGCGGCCGAACCCGCGAACTTGATCTGGTTCATGCCAGCGTAAGAAGAGCTGCGACTCCGCGGTGCCCCGTCCTCGAAGATCGGCACCGCCCAGAGCGATCGCGGAGCACCCGTCGTCCCACAACCGGAGTGCCCCCGCATGAACGCCGTCGACAAGTTCGCTTCCCTCCTCACGCTCACGCGTGAACCCTTCCCCGCCTCGACCAAGGGTACCCTCGCCGGCAGCCGACCCGACCTGCGCGTGCCGGTGCGCGAGGTGCAGTTGACCAACGGCGAGCAGGTCTCGCTCTACGACACCTCCGGCCCCTACACCGACCCGGCCGCGGAGATCGATGTCCGGCGCGGCCTGGCCGACGTGCGCGGCGCCTGGATCGCCGAACGCGGCGACACCGAGAGCTACCCCGGCCGGCTGCACCTGGCGCTGGACGACGGCGCCACCCATCCCGACCGCGACGCCCAGCGCATTGCCGAGCTGCGCGCCGGCGCCGCCGGCCTGCAGCGCACCCCGCGGCGCGCCAGGTCCGGCGCCAACGTGAGCCAGATGCACTACGCGCGCCGCGGCATCGTCACGCCCGAGATGGAATATGTGGCGCTGCGCGAGAACGGCCGGCGCGAATGGATGGCCGAGTACATGAAGGATGAGGCGCGCGAAAAGCGCCTGGCCGGCAACCCGATGGGTGCGCGCATCCCGAAGATCTTCACGCCCGAGTTCGTGCGCGACGAGGTGGCGCGCGGCCGCGCCATCATCCCGGCCAACATCAACCACCCGGAAGTCGAGCCGATGGCGATCGGGCGCAACTTCATGGTCAAGATCAACGCCAACATCGGCAACTCGGCCGTCACCTCGAGCATCGAGGAAGAAGTCGAGAAGCTGGTCTGGTCGATCCGCTGGGGTGCCGACAACGTGATGGACCTTTCCACCGGTCGCAACATCCACACCACGCGCGACTGGATCGTGCGCAACAGCCCGGTGCCGATCGGCACGGTGCCGATCTACCAGGCGCTGGAGAAGGTGGGCGGCGTGGCCGAAGACCTGAGCTGGGAGATCTACCGCGACACGCTGATCGAGCAGGCCGAGCAAGGCGTGGACTACTTCACCATCCATGCCGGGCTGCGCCTGCCCTTCATCCACCTGACCGCCGATCGCCGCACCGGCATCGTCTCGCGCGGCGGCTCGATCATGGCCAAGTGGTGCATCTCGCACCACAAGGAGAGCTTCCTCTACACCCACTTCGAGGACATCTGCGAGATCATGAAGGCCTACGACGTGAGCTTTTCGCTCGGCGACGGCCTGCGTCCCGGTTGCGCATCGGACGCCAACGACGAGGCCCAGTTCGCCGAACTGCGCACCCTGGGCGAACTGACGCAAATCGCCTGGAAGCACGACGTGCAGACCATGATCGAAGGCCCGGGCCATGTGCCCATGCACCTGATCCAGGCCAACATGGACGAGCAGCTCAAGCACTGCCACGAGGCGCCGTTCTACACGCTGGGCCCGCTGACGATCGACATCGCGCCCGGCTACGACCACATCGCCAGCGCCATCGGCGCCGCGATGATCGGCTGGGCCGGCACCGCGATGCTGTGCTACGTGACGCCCAAGGAGCACCTGGGCCTGCCGGACCGGGACGATGTCAAGCAGGGAATCATCGCGTACAAGATCGCGGCCCATGCGGCCGACGTGGCCAAGGGGCATCCGGGTGCACGCGCACGCGACGACGCGTTGTCGCAAGCGCGCTTCGACTTCCGTTGGCAGGACCAGTTCAATCTCGGCCTCGACCCCGACACCGCGCGCGAATTCCACGATGAGACCTTGCCCAAGGACAGCAGCAAGGTGGCGCATTTCTGCTCGATGTGCGGCCCCAAGTTCTGTTCGATGAAGATCACCCAGGAAGTGCGCGAGTACGCGGCGCAGCACGGCGTGGCGGAGACCGAGGCGCTCGAGGAAGGCATGGCGGGCAAGTCGGCCGAGTTCAAGGCCGCCGGCGGCGAGATCTACATTCCGATCCAGCCGGCCTGAAAGTGACATGAGGGATTGGGGGCGGTTTGGTTACGATCGCCTCCATGAACCCTTTTCCCTTCGACGCCGTGCTGTTCGACTGCGACGGCGTCCTGGTCGACTCCGAACCGATCACCAACCGGGTGCTGGCCGAGATGCTCGGCGAGCTCGGCTGGAGGCTCAGCACCGAGGAGTCGATGCGGATCTTCACCGGCAAGGCGGTCAAGGACGAGGCCGCGCTGATCGAGGCCAAGACCGGCTTCGCGATCACGCCCGAATGGCTGGGGCGCTTTCGCGGCCGCCGCAACGTGGCGCTGGAGCGCGAGCTGGTGGCGATCCCGGACGCCGTGCCGGCGGTGCGCGCACTGCATGCGGCGCTCGACGGCCGCATCGCCTGCGCCTCCGGCGCCGACCGCCACAAGGTCGAACTCCAGCTCGAGAAGATCGGCTTGCTGGACTGCTTCGAAGGCCGCATCTTCAGCGGCCATGAACTGCCGCGCTCCAAGCCCGCGCCCGACGTGTACCTGGCTGCGGCGGCCGCGCTGGGCGTCGATCCGGCGCGCTGCGCGGTGGTCGAGGACACAGTCACCGGCGCCATCGCCGGGGTCGCCGCGGGTGCCTCGGTCTTCGGCTACAGCCCGAGCGACCTCGGCCACAGCGGGCCGGAGGCCTTGCGGGCGGCCGGCGCCGCCCATGTCTTCACCGACATGGGCACGCTCGCGGCGCTGCTCGCCGACTGGCGGCCGGCATTCGCCTGAGCCCCACGGTCATGCAAGGCCTGCGCGCGCTCTCAGTTGTACTGATCGCCGCCTGCCTGGCCGGCTGCTCGTCGCTTCGCCCGTGGCTCAATGAGCCGCTGCCCGACAACCCGCCGCCGGACGCGGCCATCATGGCAACCGTCCACCGCGATCCGAGCATCCTGGTGGCCGTGACGCTGTCCGGCGGCGGCGCGCGGGCGGCCGCCTTCGGCTATGGCGTGCTGGCCGAGCTCCATCGGACACAGTTCGTCTGGAACGGCCGCCAGACCGACCTGCTCGATGCCACGGATGTCATCAGCGGCGTTTCGGGCGGCAGCATCCTGGCCGCCTACTACGCCGCCTTCGGCGCCGAGAAGCTGCCGGATTTCGAGCGCGATTTCCTGCGCCAGAATTTCCAGAACAGCCTGATCCTGCAGGCGCTGCGACCGGGCAGCCTGATCGACCTCACCTCACCCTGGTATGGCCGCAGCCACCTGCTGGCACGCCGTCTCGACGAAATCTACGAAGGCAAGACCTACGGCGACATCGAGAGCCAGCCGCACCATCCGCAGCTCGTCATCGCGGCGACCGACATGTCGCTCGGGACACCCTTCGAATTCACGGCCGACCAGTTCGAGCTCATCTGCTCGGACCTGAGCAGCGTGCCGCTGTCCTTTGCGGTTGCAGCCTCGTCGGCAGTGCCGATCCTGCTCAGCCCGATGACGCTCAAGAACTACGCCCAGGAGTGCCGCGACCGCGGAATAGTGCCTCGCCTGGCGATGCTTTCCGGCAGCAACTACCGGGCGCGCATGTTCCGCATGCAGGCCAACAGCTACCTCGACGCGCAGGCGCGGCCCTTCATCCACCTGGTCGACGGCGGCGTGGCGGACAACCTCGCGGTGCGGCGGCTGCTCGATCGCGCGCTGGTCGGCGGCGGGTTGGGTGAGAGTTTCGAGGAGGTCGGCATTCCGCGCGGCAGCGTGCGCAAGCTGGTGGTCATCAGCGTCAATTCGGCGCGCGATCCGGCCAACAACATCGACCAGAGCGACCAGCTGCCCGGCATCCGGCAGGTGGCGGACACGCTGCTCTTCGGCGCCGGTGCGCGCGCGACGCTGGAGACCCAGGAATTCCTGGTCGACACCGCGCGCCAATGGCGCGAGGACCTGAAAAGACGCGACGGCGCCGACGCCTTCGCGCCCGACGCCGAGATCCATGTGGTGCAGGTGAATCTGCGCGATGCCGCCGACGGCGAATTGCGCTCGCGGCTGTTGCAGACACCGACCGCTTTCTCGATCAGCGACGAGGAGGTCACGCGGCTGATCGCGGCAGGCCGCAGCGTGCTGCAACGCTCACCCGAGTTCCAGGAATTGCTGCGTTCGCTCGGAACCCAGATGCCGCCGGGGGAAGCCACCGCGGCGCCTTGAGAGCGGCCGGCAGCTCAGTGGTTGTTGCGAATGGTGGCTCTGGCCACTGCGGTGAGCGACAGCGTCATGGCCTTGGCACGGTCGGACCACATCTGCGCCACCAGCTTGCTGGCGTCTTCGCTGATGGAAGGATGGCTGCGCGTGCGTCCCGAGGTGGCGATGAAATCCATCAGGGCCGCGAACTCGGAGCTGTCTGGTTGGGGGGCTTGCTGCATGTGTCGATCGTAGGCGGGTGCGCGACTTCGAT
>DASXKG010000753.1:0-6544 GCA_036496965.1 Variovorax sp. | reverse complement strand
ATTCGGCGTCGGTTTTTTGATGAGGGGTGGTCATGATGAACAGCTGATTTCGATGGTGGAGGCCCAATCGGGCGGGAAACCGGCGAAAGCGTCGTGGCCGGCGTGCTCTTCAAATGGGGTTTCGAGCAGGCTCAGCAAGGTCGACACGCCGCTGAAGTCCTTTTGCTCGGCCGATTCGATCGCTTGCTGGCCGAGGTGGTTCCGCAGTACGAATTTCGGGTTGGCCTGCAGCATCCGGTCCGCCGCCTGCCCCGCTGGAAGGCCCGCCCGCCGCTCGGTGAACGACTGCAGCCAGGCGTCGATGCCGGCGCGATCCAGGAACAGGTCGCGCACCGAATCCGGGTTCTCGCCTGCCGCGAGGCCGGACAGCCGGCGCCAGAAGATCGTGTAGTCGACCTTTTCCTGGGCGAGCAGCTTGAGCACGCCCTCGATCAGGGCGCGGTCGGATGCAGCCGCTTCGGCCAGGCCCAGCTTGGCGCGCATGCGGGCTTCGAATTCGTTCGGGAAGACGGTCTTGTACGACTCCAGCGCCGCCACCGCGAGCTCCTGCTCGCCGATCAGCGGCAGCAGCGCCTGCGCCAGGCAATACAGGTTCCAGTAGGCGACGTTGGGCTGCTGGTTGTAGGCGTAGCGGCCGGCGGTGTCGCTGTGGTTGCAGATGTGGCGCGGGTCGAAGCCGTCGAGAAACTGGAACGGCCCGTAGTCGATCGTCAGGCCGAGGATGCTCATGTTGTCCGTGTTCATCACGCCATGGCAAAAGCCGATCGCCTGCCATCGGGCCAGCAGGGACGCGGTGCGCTCGCTGACGGCCTCGAGCAGCGCCGCATAGGCATTGCCGCCGAAGCGGTCGCCCGACCGGCATTCCGGGTAGTGGCGGTCGATCACGAAGTCGGCCAGCGCGCGCAGTTCGTCGTCCCGCTGATTGGCCGCGAAATGCTCGAAATGGCCGAACCGGACGAAGCTCGGTGCGACGCGGGTCACGACGGCGGCGCTTTCGAGCGTCTCGCGGCGCACCGGGGCGTCCGAGCCGGTGACGCACAGCGCCCGGGTGGTCGGGATGCCCAGGCCCTGCATCGCCTCGCTGGCCAGGAATTCGCGGATGCTGGAGCGCAGCACGGCCCGGCCATCGCCCATCCGGGAATAGGGCGTCAATCCGGCGCCCTTGAGCTGGATTTCCAGTCCGCGCTCCGTCTGGCCGAGCAGGAGGGCCCGCCCATCGCCGAGCTGGCCGGCCCAGACGCCGAACTGGTGGCCGCTGTAGACGCTGGCGAGCGGGCGCGTTCCGCGGATCGGCAGGTTGCCGGTGAAGGCGGCCAGGCCCTCGGCCGATTCCAGCCAGGCCGGATCCAGCCCGAGTTCCCGGCCCAGCCCCAAGCTGCGGCCGACCCAGTAGGGATCGGGCAGGGGGCGCGGATCGACCTCGGTGAAAAAGGCCGGCCCCAAGGTGGAGAAGCCCGGGGTCCAGTGCAGCCCCAGGTCGACCGCGTCCGCGAGGCCTGGCACGTCGGCAAGATTGCTCATGGGGGGATTGTCCCGCGAAACCCGGATCGACCTTCGGGACGGCGCTGATTCAATGCTACCGTTTGCAGATGAGCACAGACAGCGTCATCTCGAGCGACTCCCCGGCCTCGGCGCCGCCCGGCCCGACCCTGCGCCGCACCGCCCAGGGGCGGGTCGAGGGCGTCGACGATTCGGCCGCGTCCGGCACCTGGTGCTGGAAGGGCATTCCCTTCGCCAAGCCGCCGCAGGGAGCCTTGCGCTGGCGGGCTCCGGTCGAACCCGAGGCCTGGACCGGCATCCGCCCGGCGCGCGAGTTCGGCCCTGCCTGCATGCAGAACGGCCGCATCTACGGCCCCGGTGCCCACAACCGCTACGACGAGACGATCGCCGGCACGCTGAACACCCCGGTCGGCAGCGAGGACTGCCTGACGCTCAACATCTGGCGGCCCGCCAGTGCGGCCGATGCGCTGCCGGTGCTGTTCTTCATCCATGGCGGAAGCAACATCTCGGGCTACAGCGCCGATCCGGTCTACGACGGCGCCCGGCTTGCGAAGGCGGCCGATGCGGTGGTGGTCACCGCCAACTACCGCCTGGGCGTGCTCGGCTTCTTCAATCTGCCGCAGCTGCATGCAGGCGCCGCGGAGGGCGGCGACTCGGGCAACTTCGCGCTGCTCGACCTGCTGGCCGTGCTGCGCTACATCCGCGCGAACATCGCCGCCTTCGGCGGCGACCCGGCCAACGTGACAGTGATGGGGCAGTCGGCCGGCGCGATCAACCTGCTGGCGCTCATGACCTCGCCGCTGGCCCAAGGGCTGTTCCACAAGGCCATCCCGCTCAGCGGCGGCATCTCGCTGGCCAGCAACCTGCCGCCCGGCAGCCTGCCCACCCTGAACACCGCGGCCGCCTATCTCGCGCAGGGGCGGGCGCTGCTGCTGAATCTGCTGGTGGCCGACGGCAGGGCGGCGGATGCAGCCGGCGCCGCCCAGCATGCCGACAGCCTGAGCGACACACAGATCGCCGACTACCTGCGCGGCAAGGACGCCGCGACGCTGCTGCGCACCGTGCTCGCCAGCGGGCTGACCGGCTCCGGGCCGATTCCGGATGGCACGGTGCTGCCCGTGGATCCGATCGCGGCGATCGCGGCGGGCGACTTCGTGCGCGTGCCGACGCTGGTCGGCATCACGCGCGACGAGGGCAAGCTCTTCGCCGCTTTTCTCACCCTCTTCGGCGGCCCGCCCGGCATCCGGATCGACGACGCGACGCGTTTCACGATGATGCGCGACGCCGATCCCGACGCCCCGCCGACCCTCGGTGTGGCGGACATCATCGACCCTGCCTACCTGCCGGCCGCGACGCCCGAAACCGGCTATGACGCGCGCACGGCGCTCATCACGCGCAATTTCATGGAGGCCAGCCGCGACAACCTGCTCGACACCCTGAAGACGCAGCACCCGGCGCTCTGGCATTACCGCTTCGACTGGGCGCAGGAACCGGCACCCTGGAACGAGATCTATGGCGCCGCCCATGTGTTCGACCTGTGCTTTGTCTTCGGGAATTTCGGTCCTTCGCTGTTCGCGAACGCCATCGGCGGCGTGGCCAACGAGGCCGGCCGGCTGGCGCTGTCGCAGGCCATGATGGCGAGCATCGCCGCCTTCCTGCGCCATGGGGATCCGAATTGCCCGGCGCTGGGTGTGGCCTGGGCGCCCTGGCCGGCGCGCATCGTTTTCGACGCCGGGCCCGAGGCGGCCCGGATCCGCACCGAATAGCGTCGCCACTGCGGGTTTCTGGCATTGCCCGGGGGAGCCGAGATGAGCGAACCTCCAAGATTGTTGCGGCAATGCAATTGCCTCGCGCTGCTTTCAATGTCACGAGACCATCTTTTCCGAGGAGCCATTTGATGCTGGGTTTGATGCAGGACCAACCGCTGTTGATCTCGTCGCTGCTGGAGTTCGCCGAACGCCACCACGGCGATGCCGAGATCGTCTCGCGCAGGGTCGAGGGCGATATCCACCGCAGCGACTGGCGCCGGATCGCCGCCCGGGCGCGCCAGGTGGCCAACGCGATCGAAGCCGAGCAGCTGCTGTTCAGCGACCGCATCGCGACCCTGGCCTGGAACGGCTACCGCCACCTGGAGCTGTACTACGGCGTGAGCGGATCCGGCCACGTGCTGCACACCATCAACCCGCGCCTGCATCCGGACCAGATCGCCTGGATCGCCAACCATGCGGAAGACCAGATCCTCTGCTTCGACCTGACTTTCCTGCCGCTGGTGCAGGCCGTCCACGCCCGCTGTCCGACCGTGCGCAAGTGGATCGCGCTGTGCGACGAGGACAAGCTCCCCGCCGACAGCGGCGTGCCGAACCTGGTGAGCTACGAGCGCTGGATGGGCGGCTGCGCCACCGACTACGACTGGCCGACCTTCGACGAGAACTCCGCCTCCAGCATGTGCTACACCAGCGGCACCACCGGCAACCCCAAGGCGGCGCTGTACAGCCATCGCTCGACCTTGGTGCATGCCTATGCCGCCGCGCTGCCCGACGTGATGTGCCTGTCGGCGCGCGATTCGGTGCTGCCCGTGGTGCCGATGTTCCACGTCAATGCCTGGGGCATTCCGTATTCGGCGGCGCTGGTCGGCGCCAAGCTGGTCTTCCCGGGTCCGGCGCTGGACGGAAAATCGGTCTACGACCTGATCGAGGGCGAGCGCGTCAGCTTCGCCGCGGGCGTACCCACGGTCTGGCAGATGCTGCTCGGACACCTGCAGGCCAACGGCCTGAAGTTCTCCACCCTGAAGCGCACGGTGATCGGCGGCTCGGCCTGCCCGCCGGCCATGATCAATGCCTTCCAGGAGCAGTACGGCGTGGAGGTGCTGCATGCCTGGGGCATGACCGAGATGTCGCCGCTGGGCACCCTGTGCACGCTGAAGAACAAGCACCTGACCCAGTCGCGCGAGCAGCAGACCGCGATCCGCATGAAGCAGGGCCGCTCCATCTTCGGCGTCGACATGAAGATCGTCGACGGCGACGGCAAAGAGCTGCCCTGGGACGGCAAGGCCTATGGCGACCTGCTGGTCAAGGGTCCGTGGGTGGTCAAGGAATACTTCAAGGGCGAGGGCGGCGACCCGCTGATCCCGGACCAACAGGCACGCGGCTGGTTTCCCACCGGCGACGTCGCGACCATCGATGCCGACGGCTTCTTGCAGATCACCGACCGCAGCAAGGACGTCATCAAGTCGGGCGGCGAATGGATCAGCTCGATCGATATCGAGAACATCGCCGTGGCGCACCCGGCGATCGCGATGGCGGCCTGCATCGGCGTCGCGCATCCGAAGTGGGACGAGCGCCCGATCGTCGCGGTGGTCAGGAAACCGGGCGCCGAGGTCTCGCGCGACGAACTGCTGGCCTTCTACCAGGGCAAGACCGCCAAGTGGCAAATCCCGGACGACGTGGTGTTCGTCGACGCGATTCCGCTCGGCGCGACCGGCAAGATCCTCAAGACGCGGCTGCGCGAACAGCTGCGCGACTACCGGCTGCCGGGCCTGTAGACGCAGCAGTCCTACCGGCGAGTAGAAAAAGCGGCAGCCGAGCTGTCGCATGAGTGATAGAAACGCGGCCTGCACGAAGGTCCTTACGGGCATTCCCTGAGGGTTGCGATTGCAAAGACTTGTAGGCTCCAGCGTCAGTTGATCACTACCGTACAGGAGACAATTTCATGAAGCTTGCGTTCAAAATCGCTGCCGTCGCCCTCATGATGGCCGGGGCCGCCAGCGCCCTGGCGCAGAAAGGCGAGACCGTCAAGATCGCCATGATCGAAGGCCTGTCCGGGCCCTTCGCCAATGTCGGGCAGAACCAGCTCAAGAGCTGGCAGTTCGTGGCCGAGCACCTCAACGCCGAAGAAAACCCGGCCGGCGTCAAGTTCGAGATCGTCGGCATGGACAGCAAGAGCTCGCCGCAGGAGGCGCTCAACCTGCTGAAATCGGCCAGCGACCAGGGCTTCCGCTACATCACCCAGGGCAATGGGTCCAACGTCGGGGTGGCGCTGGAAGACGCCGTCGGCAAGTTCAACGACCGCAATCCGGGCAAGGAAATCATCTACCTGAACTACGCGGCCGTCGATCCGGTCATGACCAACGACAAGTGCAACTACTGGCATTTCCGGCTCGATGCAGACACCTCCATGAAGATGGAAGCGCTGACATCCTTCATGAAAGACCAGCCGCAGGTGAAGAAGATCTACCTGATCAACCAGAACTACTCGCACGGCCAGCAGGTCGCCAAGTACTTCAAGGAAGGCATCGCGCGCAAGCGCCCTGATGCCCAGATCGTCGGCGAGGATCTCCATCCGCTGGGCCAGGTCAAGGACTTCGCCCCCTACGTGGCCAAGATCAAGGAATCGGGCGCCGACACGATCGTCACCGGCAACTGGGGCCAGGATCTGACCTTGCTGATCAAGGCGCTCAACGATTCAGGCCTGAAGATCCCGGTGTACGCCTACTATCCGCAAGTCTCGGGGACGCCGACCGCACTGGCGGCCGGCGGCGATCTTCAGGTCTACCAGATCGCCTACGCCCACGCGAATTACACGGGTCGCATCGGTGAGCTGGCCCGGGAATTCAAGAAGACCTTCAACGACGACCTGTACACCCTCTCCGTCTACGACGGCCTGGTGATGATGAGCACCGCGATGGCCAAGGCCAAGTCGACCGACCCGGTCAAGGTGGCGGCAGTCATGGATGGCTTGCATTTCAAGGGCTTCAACCCCGACACCGCAATGCGCAAGTCGGACCATCAGTTGCAGCAGGGTCTGTGGATTTCCAAGTGGCAGAAGGTGGACGCCAAGAACAACTACAGCCTCGAGAACACGGGCTACACCTTTGCGCCGGTCAAGTTCATCGACGCCTACATCGCCAGCACCCCGACCAGCTGCCAGATGAAGCGTCCGACCGCTTCCGCTTCCTGAGCCGCACCATCGTTGTCACGTCACGCCGGCGGGTGATGCAAATCGCTCTCCGGCGTTGCTTTTGGTCCCCATGGAATTTCTCACCATC
>DASXKG010000752.1:0-2651 GCA_036496965.1 Variovorax sp. | reverse complement strand
GGTGATCGAAACACTGCCCGCTGAAACGGAGAACTGATCTTGCTGATATCGCTTGGCTTCTACCAGCGCAAACCCGGACTCACGCACGAACAGTTCTCGGCCTGGTGGCGCGAGCGGCACGGGCCGTTGATACGCAACCGTCCGGAGGTGTCGTGCTTCATCAAGCGCTACGTCCAGCATCACATCGAACCCGGTCGCGGCTTCCCGGGCACGCAACCGCTTCCTTTCGATGGCTTTTCGGAGTCCTGGTTCGAGAGCGTGGAGGCGCGCCAGCAGATGCACGCGCATCCCTTCTTCCGCGAACAGGTGATTCCCGATGAGGCAAACTTCATCGACATGACGCAGACCCGGGTGTTGATGTTCGATCATCAGGTGGTCCAGATCGGCGAAGACTTCGGCGCACGACTGTTCCCCGGCGCAACTGATGCCTGGAGAACCTGACATGGAACGCTTTCCTCCCCTAGCTCCTTCGCAACGCACGGCGGATCAGCAAGCGCTTGCCGAGTCGTACCAGTCCGGCTGGCGCGGCAAGCTGGCCACAGCCGATGGCCGGCTCGGCGGCCCGCTCGACACGATGCTGCGCAGCCCTGAAATGGCGCGGCGCCTCTCGCACCTGAGCGACTACTTCCGCAATGGCACCTCGCTCGGCCAGCGAATCAACGAGTTCGCCGTGATCCTCGCTGCGCGCCTGCACAACTCGCACTACGAATGGTCGGTGCACAGCCAATGGGCGATGCGCGACGGACTCGCGCGTTCGATCGTCGAGGCGGTGGCCGAGGGTCGGAGGCCGGAAGGGATGGCGCGCGATGAGGCCGCGGCCCATGACCTGCTGGTCGAGCTGGCCATCACTCAGTCGATTTCGACGAGCACCTTCGAGCGCGCCCGTGCCGTCTTCAGCGAGCAGCAGGTGGTGGACCTGGTCGCGGTCTTCGGCATGTACCGCCTGGTGGCCGGCATGCTCGCCCTGGCCGACGTGCCGGCGCCGGCGGGAGTCGAACCCGCGCTGCGCGCGCGTTGAGGACGCAAGGGAGGAACGCACGTGAGCGAACAACCGGTTCCTGGCGGGCTGGCATCGCGCTTCCTGGGTTCGATGCGCATCGAGGTCGAGCGCCAGGTGCAGCTCGGCCAGACCCCGTCCGGTCTGCGCCGCTTCGACATCCTCAAGGGCGGAAGTTTCGAAGGCCCGGAGCTGCGCGGGCGCATCCTCGGCGGCGGCGCCGACAACCTGATCCAGCGCAGCGACGGCGCCTTCCATCCCGACGTGCGCCTGGTGATGGAAACCGACGACGGCGAGACGGTGCTGATCACCTATCGCGGCATCCGCATCGCCAGTGACGCCGTGCACCAGCGGCTGCTGGACGGGAACATCGTGCCGTACACCGAGTTCTACCTGCGCAACGCGCCCTTCTTCGAGACCGGCTCGAAGAAGTACGACTGGCTCAATCGCATCCTGTCGATCGGCGTCGGCCGACGCGACGGCCCCTGGGTCATCTACGAAGTCTTCCAAATCCTCTGACGGCCGGACGGCCTGCAAGAAAGGCATCACGTGCAATTCCCCCTCGACTCGCTGCGCCATCGGATCATCGTCGTCACCGGCGCGGGCAGCGGCATCGGCCGGGCGCTCGCGCTGGCACTGTTGAAGGCCGAGGCCCGCGTGTTCGCGGTCGACGCGCAGGCGCCCGGACTCGACAGCCTGGCCACCGAAGCGGCCGCCGGCCAGGCGCTGCGCTGCCTGACCATCGAACTGGGGTCGCTGGACTGCGGCGAGCGCGTGGTCGACGCGGCGCTGGCCGCCTTCGGCCGCATCGATGGATTGATCAATAATGCCGGCCTGGGCCGTCACGCGATCCGCGACGACGTGTTCCTGCGGGCGCTCAAGTTCTGGGAGACCACGCCCGAGATGTGGCAGCGCTTCGTGGCCGTGAACACCAACGCACCCTTCCTGCTGATGCGCGCCGCGGTGTCGCACATGATGGCCCAGGGCCATGGCCGCATCATCAACGTGACGACCTCGCTCGACTCGATGCTGCGCGCGGGGATGTCGCCGTACGGCCCCACCAAGGCATCCACCGAAGCGCTCACGGCCTGCGCGGCGGCCGACCTCGAAGGCACCGGCGTGACCGCCAACGTGGTCGTGCCCGGCGCCACCACCGACACCGGCATGGTGCCGGCGCACGCCCCGATCGTCAGGGAGAAGCTGCAGCGCCCGGAGGTCATGGTGCCGCCAGTGCTGTGGCTGCTTTCCGACCTCGGCGCGGACACCACCGGCATGCGCTTTCGCGCCAACCTCTGGAAGACCGACGTTCCGGTGGCCGAGGCCTTCGCAGCGGCCGGGCAGCCGGCCGGCTGGGCCGCGAGCGCCAAGGGGCAGCTGCTCGATCTCGTCACCCTCAAGGCCTGACCCGGAGGACTTCGTGAACTCCCAGCCCTACGCGCACATCACGGTACGGCCGCTGTCGAGCGCCCTTGGCGCGGACATCACGGGCGTCGACATCGGCCGCGGACTCAGCGGCGAAGTCTTCGCCGAGATCCGCCGCGCGTTCTTCGAGAACCTGGTCATCATGATCCACGCCCAGGATCTGACCGAGCAGCAGCAGTGCGACTTCGCGGCGCGCTTCGGCAGGCTGACCAAGAGCGCGGGCCTCAAGGGC
>DASXKG010000751.1:0-2183 GCA_036496965.1 Variovorax sp. | reverse complement strand
CCGGGGCTTGACCAGCAGTTCCGCTCGCACGCGGTGGCGGCGGCAGGCGGCGAGCGCGAAGGTCGGCATGACGGCCGTGCCGAAGCCGGCCTCGACCATCGAGATCAACGTGCCGAAGAAGTTGAAAGCCGTGCGCTGCGTGTCGCTGCGGCCGATCGCGCCCAGGTGCAGGTCGATCACCTTCTGGATCGGATTGCTCTGCGGCAATCCGATCAGTTCGATGGCGCGCAGCGACGACCAGGGCGCACTCCCCACCGCCGTCGAGTCGGGCTCGTCGGCCTGGGCCGCCAGCACGCGCATGAGCTGGAACCGCCCCACCGGCGTTCGCTGCAGCCCGGGCGCGGCCTTGAAGAAGAAGCCCAGCCCGAGATCGGCCTCGCCCTGGGCCACCATCGCCTCGACCTCGCGCAGGTCGGCATCGAACAGCTTCAGGCGCACGCTCGGATGGTGGCCGCGGAATTCCTGGAAGACATGCGGCAGCAGGTGCGAAGACACCAGCGGGGTGGCGGCGATGCGCAGGGTCTGGCGCGCCTCGTCGCCTTCGACGCCCAGGCGCGCCGTGACATCGTCCAGTTCGGTGAGCACGCGCTCCGCCACCGGCAACAGGCGCCGCCCCGCCGCCGTCAGCCCGACCGCGCGCGTGGTGCGGTCGAACAGCCGGCAGCCCAGCTGGCGCTCCATCTCGCGCACCAGCGTGCTCAGCCCGGCCTGGGTCATGTGCGCCTGCTCGGCGGCGCGGGTGAAATTGCCCAGATGCGCGACATGCAGGAAGGCGCGGATCTGGCGAGTCGATAGATTCATTCTAATCAATGATAAATCCATACGACATCTAAATTTCCCAAATGATCGTCCAGGCG
Organism: Variovorax sp.; assembly: GCA_036496965.1. GTDB lineage: Bacteria > Pseudomonadota > Gammaproteobacteria > Burkholderiales > Burkholderiaceae_C > Variovorax. Next base: position 1,326 of record DASXKG010000751.1, on the reverse strand, counting down.
CTCTAATCCGGCGCTTGCAAAGCTTCCCGAGTTGGAGAGATGGACAAGCAAACCGAGATCATCGTGCTGGGCGCCGGCATCGGCGGACTCACCCTGGCGCTCAGCCTGCACCAGGCCGGCATCGCCTGCCGCGTCTACGAGGCCGTGGCCGAACTGAAACCCCTGGGGGTCGGCATCAACCTGCTGCCGCATGCCGTGCGCGAACTCGGCGAACTGGGACTCCTGAGCGCGCTGGACGCCGTCGGCGTGCGCACCCGGGAGTCGGTGTTCTTCAACGCGCACGGGCAATTGGCCTTCCGTGAAGCGGCCGGCAGCGACGCGGGCTACGACTGGCCGCAGTTCTCGATCCATCGCGGCGAGCTGCACGCCGTGCTGCTGGCGGCCACGCTCGATCGCCTGGGCGCCGACGCGGTGGTCTGCGGTCATCGCTGCACCGGTGTCGCCCAGGACGAGCGCGATGTCACTGCTCAATTCAGCGCGCCGGACGGCCGGGCGCTGCCCGCCGTTCGCGCATCGGTGGCCGTGGGCTGCGACGGCATCCACTCGGTCCTGCGCAAGCAGCTCTATCCCGGGGAGGGCGCGCCGCGCTACTCGGGTGTCAACATGTGGCGCGGCACCGCCACGCACCGCCCCTTTCTGTCGGGTGCGAGCATGGTGCGCGCCGGCTGGCTGGACCGCGGCAAGATGGTGATCTACCCGATTCGCAACGACGTCGATGGCCAGGGCAACCAGCTCATCAACTGGGTCGCCGAGATCCATGCGCCGCAACCGGCGTTGCAGGACTGGAGCCGGCCCGGCCGACTCGAGGACTTCCTGCCGGCCTTCGAGGACTGGCATTTCGACTGGCTCGACGTGCCGGCGCTGATCCGCGCCTCGGACGCCATCCTGGAATATCCGATGGTCGACCAGGACCCGCTGCCGCGCTGGACACACGGTCGGCTCACGCTGCTCGGCGATGCGGCGCACCCGATGGTGCCGCGCGGCTCCAACGGCGCCGGGCAGGCCATCATCGACGCGCGCCACCTCGCCGGGGCCTTGCGCCGGCTGGGCGTGGGCCATGCGGCGCTGGAGGACTACGACCGGGTGCGCGTCAAGGCCACCACCCAGGTGGTGCTGACCAACCGCAGCAACCCGCCCGATGCCATCTTGCGCGAGGTCTACGAACGCACCGGCGGACGACGCTTCGAGCGCCTCGAAGAATTCGTCACCCAGGAGCAACTGCAGGCGATCTCGGACCACTACAAGCGGGTGGCGGGCTACGAACCGGCGGCGCTGAAGGCGCGTCCTTCCTATCTCTAGGGCCCCCACGCTCCCCACTGCGTGTGG
>DASXKG010000750.1:0-2440 GCA_036496965.1 Variovorax sp. | reverse complement strand
GGTGCCGCTGCTCACGCGGGTCTATCCGAACGGCAGTGCCGACGTCAACGAGTTCCAGGCCGCGGGCGGCCCGGGATTCGTGATCGGCGAACTGCTCGACGCCGGCCTGATGCACGGCGACGTGTTGAGCGTGCGCGCCGGCGGCATCCGCGAGTTTGCCAACGTGCCGGTGCTCGTGGGTGCGCCGTCGGACGACAAGGCGCTGCGGTGGCAGCCCGCCGCGCCCTCGAAGAACGACCAGGTCGCGCGGCCCGTCTCGTCCCCATTCAGCACCACCGGGGGCCTGAAGCTGCTGAGCGGCAATCTCGGGCGCAGCGTGATCAAGATCTCCTCCGTGCCCGACGACCGCCACGTGATCGAGGCGCCGGCGCGCGTCTTCGATTCGCAGGCGGCGCTGCAACAGGCCTTCACCGCCGGCGAACTGGAGCGCGACGTGGTCTGTGTCGTGCGCTGGCAGGGCCCGCAGGCCAACGGCATGCCCGAGCTGCACAAGCTCACGCCGCCGCTGTCGATCCTCCAGGGCAAGGGTTTTCGCGTCGCACTGGTCACCGACGGGCGCATGAGCGGCGCCTCGGGCAAGGTGCCGGCGGCGATCCACGTCTCGCCCGAGGCCGCCGCCGGCGGACCCCTGGCCAAGGTGCGCGACGGCGACCTGATTCGCCTGGACGGCGTCGCCGGCACGCTCACCGTGCTGCTGCCGGACGACGAATGGGCTGCGCGCGAATGCGCCTCGATGCCCGACGGGCTGCGCGCCGCGAACGGACGCGGTTTGGGCCGCGACCTGTTCGCCGGCATGCGGCGCAACGCAATGACTGCTGAAGAAGGAGCCTGCTCATGGCTGTGAATCAAACGCTGAGCGCACTCGACGTGATGCGCGACGCGCCGGTGATCCCGGTGATCGTGCTGCACGACGTGAAGGATGCGGTGCCGCTGGCCCGCGCATTGGTCGCGGGCGGCATCCGCATGCTCGAGGTCACCTTGCGCACGCGCGAGGCGCTCGAATGCATCGAGATCATCGCCAAGGAGGTGCCGGAGGCCGTACCCGGCGCCGGCACCATCCGCAGCGCGGCCGATGCCCAGGCGTCCGCGCTGGCGGGCGCCAAGTTCGGCGTCAGCCCGGGCTACACGCGCGCAGTCGGCAAGGCCTGCCACGACCTCGGCCTGCCGCTGCTGCCGGGTGTCGCAACCGGCAGCGAGATCATGCTGGGCCAGGAAGACGGCCTGAGCGAATTCAAGTTCTTCCCGGCCGTGCAGGCGGGCGGCCTGGCGATGCTGAAGGCCTGGCAAGGCCCCTTCGGCGACATCAGGTTCTGCCCCACCGGCGGCGTCCATGCCGGCAATGCGGCCGAGTTCCTCGCGCTGTCGAACGTGGCTTGCGTGGGCGGCTCCTGGATCGTGCCGACCGATGCCATCGCCGCCGGCGACTGGGCACGGATCGAGGCCCTGGCGCGCGAGGCGAGCCAACTGGCGCGTTGAGGACCATGGCGGAACCGTTGGACGAGCGGGATCTGAAGGTCATTGCCTTCGACGTCTTCGGCACCGTGGTCGATTGGCACGGCGGTATCGCGGCCGAAGCCGAACGTCTCCTGCCGGGCGTCGACGGCAGTGCCTTCGCGCTGGCCTGGCGTGCCGGCTACCAGCCGGCGATGAAGGGCGTGATGGAGCGCATCGCGGCCGGCGAGGGCGGCTTCACGCTGCTGGATGAACTGCACATGGGCATCCTCGGCGACGTGCTGCAGGAATTCGGCCGGGCCGACCTGGGCGCGGCGACCAAGAGCGAGCTCAACAAGGCCTGGCACCGGCTGCCAGCGTGGCCGGATGCGGTGCGCGGCCTGACCCGCCTGAAGAGCAAGTACATCATCTGCACGCTGTCGAACGGCAACATCGGCCTCCTGACCGAGATGGCCAAGGGGGCCGGCCTGCCATGGGACTGCGTGCTGTCGGCCGAGGTGTTCAAGGCCTACAAGCCGGACCCGCGGACCTACCTCGGCGTCGCCGCGGTGTTCGACGTCACGCCCAGCCAGGTGATGCTGGCCGCGGCCCACCACGATGACCTCGCCGCGGCGCGGGTGTGCGGACTGCGCACGGGCTATATCGAGCGCCCGCTGGAGTTCGGCGCGGGGCGGCCCAAGGACGTGTCGCCGCGGGCCGACAACAGCCTGCATGCGCAGGACATCGAGGCGCTGGCGGATCTGCTGGGCTGCTGAGTTCTTGCGGCCGGCAGGCCAGGCGGCACAGGGCCGCCCGCTCTCCTAGCGCAGGCCGCCGCCTGCGGCGCCTTCGGCACGCTGGATCAGTTCGATCTTGTAGCCATCCGGATCCGTGACGAAGGCGATCACCGTGGTGCCGCCCTTCACCGGACCGGCTGCGCGCGTCACGTTGCCGCCGGCCGCCTTGATCTTCTCGCAGGCGGCGTAGGCGTCGGGCACGCCCAGCGCGA
>DASXKG010000749.1:0-3458 GCA_036496965.1 Variovorax sp. | reverse complement strand
GTGCGGCCGGGTCGCCGACCGGGCGGTGCAGGTCTTCGGCGGCGGCGGCTACATCGCCGACAACGTCGCAGAGCGCTTCTACCGCGATGTGCGCCTGTTCCGCCTGTACGAGGGCACCAGCCAGATCCATCTGCTGAACATTGCGAAACGCACGATGGCCGCGGCCGCCCGCGACGCCTGATAGCGGGCACCGATCACCGTCCGGGCGAGCACCGGACCCATCCCCGACAACGAACCGGAGACTCCCATGGCATTCACGCGCTTGCTTCTCGCTGCTTGCGCAGCAGCAATTCCCCTGCTGGCCGCCGGGCCCGCGCGGGCCGAACCCGAGGCCTATCCCGGCAAGGCGATCCGCATCATCGTGCCCTTCAGCGCGGGCGGGGTTGTCGATTCGATCGCGCGCATCGTCGGGGCCAAGCTGTCGGCCAGGTACGGCCAGCCGGTGATCGTCGAGAACAAGGTGGGTGCGGGCGGCTCCATCGGCACGGACTTCGTCGCCAGGTCGACACCGGATGGCTACACGCTGCTGGCCGTGAGCCCGGGGCATGCGGTGGCGCCGAGCCTGATCAAGGGAGTTGCCTGGGCCCCGTTCGCGACTTCCGCGCCATCGAGGGCTTCGGCGTGATTCCGAACGTGTTCGTCGTGCATCCCGACGTGCCCGCGAAAACCATGGCCGAACTCATCGCGCTGGCCAGGACCAGTCCGACGCCACTGACCTATGCCACGGCGGGGGTGGGCACCTCGAACCATCTGTCGGGTGAATTGCTGGCCCAGTCGGCGGGCGTCAAGCTCACGCACGTGCCCTACAAGGGCCAGCCCGAGGCGCTGAACGACTTGCTGGCCGGCCGGGTGACGATGATGCCGTTGACGGCTGCGCTGGCGGCGCCCTACATCAAGGCAGGCAAGCTGCGCGCATTGGCTGTCACGACCGCCAAGCGAGCCTCCGTGCTGCCGCAGGTTCCGACCGTGGCCGAGGCCGCGAACCTGCCAGGCTACGAGGTAGGCACCTGGTTCGGACTGGTGGCGCCGGCCAAGGTGCCGGACGCGATCGTCAGCAAGCTGTCGACGGATGTCGCCGAGATCCTGTCGGAGCCGGACGTGAAGGCGAAGTTCGACACACTCGGCATGGACCTGGCGCCGCAGTCGCCCAAGGAGTTCGATGCCTTCATTGCCGGCGAGGCGGCGAAATGGAGCAAGGTGATCAAGCAGGCCGGCATCGAGGCGCAGTAGCGATGGCCTGCATCCAGACCCCTTTGAGCGAGCGGCTCGGCTTGCGTCATCCCGTCTTCGGGTTTTCGCATTCGATCGACGTCGTGGTCGAGATCGCCCGGGCCGGGGGCTTTCCGGTGCTGGGCTTGGCACGCGAGATGCCGCACGAGATTCCGTCGATCATTGCCGAGGTGGAGCGGCGCATGGGCGACATGCCCTACGGCATCGACCTGATGCTTCCCTCGAAAGTGCCGCAACAAGCCAGCATCGAAGGCCTGCGCGCCTCGCTGCCCCCGGCGCACGTGGACTTCGTTGAAGGGCTGCGCCGCCGCTTCGACATCGCAGCGCCGCACAAGCCGAGCTTTTTCACCAGCCAGGTCCGCTCCGAAGCCTTGTTCGATGCACAGATCGAGGCGGTGCTCGCTTCCAACGCACGCGCCGTCGCAACGGCCATCGGACTGCGCGCCGACCTGATCGAACGGGCCAGGCAACGCGGCAAGCTCACTTTCTCGCTGGTGGGGTCGGTGCACCACGCGCGCAAGGCGCTCGACATGGGCGTCGAAGTGCTGGTGGCGCAAGGCTACGACGCCGGCGGCCACACGGGCCCGGTGGGCACGATGTCGCTGCTGCCGCAAATCGTCGCCGTGGCCGGCGCTGCGCCGGTGCTGGCGGCCGGCGGCATCGCGACCGGCGCCCAGCTGCTGGGCAGCATCGCCATGGGCGCGCAGGGCGCCTGGCTCGGCACCTTGTGGATGGCGGCGCGCGAGAACCACACGCCGCCGGCATTGCTCCAGCGCCTGATCGAGAGCCGCAGCGAGGACACCCTGATCACCCGTGCGCACAGCGGCAAGCCCTGCCGGGTGGTGCGCAGCGACTGGATCGAAGCCTGGAGCGCCCCGGGCGCGCCGGAGCCCTTGGGCATGCCCTTGCAACAAGTGCTGACCGGCGATGTCTTTGCGTCGATCCACGAGCACGATGACGCCCGGTTGATCTACGAGGCGGCCGGGCAGAGCGTGTTCGCCATCGAGGGCGAAACCACGGTTGCCGAGCAGGTCGAGCGCCTGGTGGCGGACATGGAGACTGCCTGGCGGCGAATGCAGGGTTTCGCCCGGACTGCCTAGCTTGGGTTCATGCCCGGAAATGCTTGATCAACCAGGCGAACCCCGCTCACACCGGCGCTGTGGGTGTCGCCGGCCGTGCCACCGGCCTGGTGTTGACCAGCGTGCACAACAACGCCGTCAGCAGCGCCAGTCCGATGTGCCATTCGTAGAGGGCGTCGAAGTCGCCGCGCTGCAGCGCGCCGTGGCCGAGCAGCAGCACCGTGATCGCGACCCCGATCACCGAGCCGATTTGTCGCGTCGCCTGGTTGACCGCGCTGCCGACCGCATAGTGGGCCGCCGGCAGCTTGCTCACCGCGGCGCCCGACAGCGAGGGCATCACCAGCCCGACCGCGGTGCCGCTCAGGAACAGGCCCGGCAGCCACTGCGCCAGATAAGCCGGCTCGGTGCCGGGAACGAGCAGGAACCACAGCCCGGTGGCTGCGAACAGCAAGGCGCCGCCGACCAGGAACGGCCGGTGTCCGTAGCGCCCGGCAAGGCGGCCGGTGAGGATGGCCACCGGAATCACCATCAGCGGTCCCGGCGCGATCGCCAGCCCGGCGCGCGCCTGGCTGTAATGCCAGACGTTGCTCATGTAGAAGAAGAAGGCGAAGAACATCATCGCGAAGGCGATGCCGAACGACAGGGTGGCGGCGTTGACCGCGCTGTAGGTGGGATGGCGAAAGAGGCCCAGGTCGACCAGCGGCGCGCGCACGTTGCGCGCCCAGACGACGAAGGCCACCCCTGCGATGGCGCCCATGCCCGCCACAGCCGCCAGCTGCCCGCGTGACCAGGCAGGCGATTCGGATTCGACGATGGCCAGCGCCAGGGCGCCGACGGCGATGATCAGCAAGACCATTCCGACGCCGTCGACCCGGGGTCGATGGGCCGAACGCGTCGATTCGCTCAGCAGGGAGGCGCCGAACCAGAGCGAGAGGGCGCCGATCGGCAGGTTGATGAAGAAGGCCCAGGGCCAGCCGATGCTCTGGATGACGAAGGAACCCAGGCTCGGCCCGACGGCCGCTGCGAAGCCGGCCACCGCGCCCCACAGGCTGACGGTGACCGCGCGCCTGCTCTGCGGAAAGGCGGCCAGCACGATCGACAGCGACGCCGGCGTCAGCAGCGCGGCGCCGACGGCCTGCAGCACGCGCG
>DASXKG010000748.1:0-1592 GCA_036496965.1 Variovorax sp. | reverse complement strand
GGCCGTGGCCGGCTTCGTGCCCTACGGTCTGCTGCTCACGCTGGCCTGGCTGGCGCTGCGGGCGATCGACGTGGCGCTGACCGAGGCTGCCATCGGGGCCGGGCTGACCGGTGCGCTGTTGATCGGTGCCGCCGCCCGGCTGCGCAAGAGCGAAGCGGCGGCCCACGCCGAGCAGCCCGGTGCGGGGACGCGCGTGCTGGCGGCGATCCTCTCCGGCATCGTTGCGGCAGCGATCGCCGCCTGCGTGCTGCTGTTGCCCGACCCCGGCCCCTCGCTGGCGCCCGAAGTGCAGCAGAACATCGCCTCGACCGGCGTTGGCAATCCGATCACCGCGGTGTTGCTGTCCTTTCGCGCGATGGACACCTTGCTCGAAGCGGTCGTGCTGCTGTTCGGCCTGATCGGCATCTGGTCGCTGGCGCCCGATCGATTCTGGGGCGGCCGACCGGGGCCGGCGCCGGCAGCCGATCCCAACGGCATCCTGGCCTATTTGGCGCGCGTGCTTCCGCCGATCGGCATCCTGGTCGGCATCTACATCTTCTGGGTCGGCGCCGACCATCCCGGCGGCAAGTTCCAGGGCGCCACGGTGCTGGCCTCGATGTGGCTGCTGGTCATGATGTCGGGCCTGCGCGATGCGCCCGCGGTCAGCCAGCGCTGGGTCCGCATGGCGCTGGTGGCCGGGCCTGTCGTCTTCATCCTCGTCGGCCTGCTCGGTGCCGGCGTGGCCGGCGCCTTCCTGGCTTATCCGGAAGGGCTGGCCAAGCCGCTGATCATCGTCATCGAGGCCGCGCTGCTGCCCTCGCTGGCGGTGACCCTGGCGCTGCTCCTGTACGGGCCGCCGCAACGACCGGAGCCGGCAGTGCGAAGCACGGAGGTCATCCGATGAGCATTCCGACCCTCTTCGGACTGTGCGCGGCGGTGCTGGTCGGCCTGGGGCTGTACGGCCTGATCGTCAATCCGCAGCCGCTGCGCAAGGTGCTGGCCTTCAACCTGATCGGCAACGGGATCTTCCTGGTCTGCGCCGTGATCGCGCGCCGCGGCGCGGCCGCCGGCCTGGGCGGCGATCCGGTGCCGCAAGCCCTGCTGATCACGGCCATCGTGGTGGCGTTCGCGGCCTCCGCGCTGGCGGTCGCGCTGCTGCTGCGCCTGTTCGAGGCCAGCGGCTCGGGCTCGCACTCGGCCGAAGACGCGTCCGCCCTTGGGGCGGCCCGGCGGGCGGACTGAATGCCGCTCGCCGATCCCGCGGACCTGACGACGCCCGGCGGCCTGCTGCTGGTGCTGGCCGTGCTGCTGCCCTTCGCCGGGGTGATGGTGGGGCTCGTGCTCGGCGGCCGGCAGGCGCAGCGGGTGGCGTGGGCCACCATCGTGCTGGGCATCGGCGTGGTGCTGACGACGGCGCAGGTCCTCATGAGCTCCGGTGCCGCGCTGGTCTACCTGCTGGGCGGCTGGGCACCGCCGCTGGGCGTGGCGCTGCGTGCGGACGGCCTGTCGGTGTGCATGATGGTGGTGGTTGCGGTGGTGGTCGGTGCGATCGCCGTCTATGCCAACGGCGACTTCGGCACACCCGCGGGGCAGCGCGAGGCGCGTGGCCCGCT
>DASXKG010000747.1:0-4311 GCA_036496965.1 Variovorax sp. | reverse complement strand
ACCGCTCGACCACATCTCCTTCCGTTCGCGCGGCCTCGGCGAGATGCGCGAGCATCTGGCACGCCAGGGCGTGCACTTCGACGAGGCGCCCATTCCCGGCTGGGACATCCATCAGCTTTTCCTGAAGGACCCGCAAGGCCTGAAGATCGAGATGACCTTCTGGCTGGCCGAGGAGGGCCGGCCCTGACCGAACAGGTGCAGGCCGGCGAACTGCGCATCGCCTTCGATCGCCAGGGCAGCGGCGATCCGTTGCTGCTCATGCACGGCGCCGAGGCCTCGCGCCAGATGTTCGCGGCCCTGGTGCCTCACCTGGCCCGGCACTTCACGGTGCTCGCCTACGACCAGCGCGATTGCGGTGACACCGAGGGGCCGGCGACGGACTGCACGCTCGAGGACCTGGCGGGCGACGCGCACCGGTTGATCAAGGCGCTGGGCTTCAGGCGCGCCCATGTGTTCGGCTCCTCCTTCGGGGGGCGTGTGGCGCAGGCGCTGGCCCTGAGGTATCCGCAATCGGTGGACCGCCTGGTGCTGGGCAGTACCTGGCCGCTGCCGCGCCCTTACGAGGAGTTGTGCCCGGATGCGCGCGTCCTGGCCCAGCTGCGGCGCGCTCTGCCCGAGTCGGCCGAGGAACTGGCGACCTGGTTCTTCCCCGCGGCCTACCTGCAGGCACGTCCCGAACTGCGCGGCATCTTTGCCCAGGCGCGGCCGCAGACGGCGCGCTCGCAGCGGCGGGCCGCGACGGTCGCCACGACGCTGGACAGCGGCGTGGCCGACATCGTGGCGCCCACCCTGGTGCTGGCCGGCGAGCTCGACCGCGTGGTGCCGGCGTCGGTGACGCTCGCCATGGCCGACCGGATCCGGGGCGCCGAGGGCGTGCTGCTGCCCGGTGTCGGCCATGTCACGGCGCTGCAGGCGCCCGAGGTCGTGGCCGGCCACCTGATCCGCTTCCTCGAGTCAAGGAACCCACGATGAGTCCCGTGCTGGAATCCTCCTTCGCGCTCGCAGGTCGGGCCGCCCGCGCCGACTTCATCCGCATCGCCGGGCTGTCGAAGCGCTTCGGTGGCGGCGAGCACGGCGTGCTGGCCTTGGAAAACATCGACTGCAGCATCGCGCACGGCAGCTTCGTCACCATCGTCGGGCCCAGCGGTTGCGGCAAGAGCACGTTGCTGCGCATCCTGGCCGGGCTGCTGGACTACGAGGAAGGCCAGGTTTCGCTGGACGGGCAAGCCATTCGCGGCACCCGGCGCGACATCGGCATGGTGTTCCAGAGCTCGATCCTGCTGCCCTGGCGCAGCATCCTGGACAATGTGCTGCTGCCGGCCCAGGTGCTGGGGCTGGATCCGAAGACGGCGCGCGAGCGCGCCATGCAGTTGCTGAAGATGGTGCGGCTGGAGGGCTTCGAGCACAAGCTGCCCAGCCAGCTCTCGGGCGGCATGCAGCAGCGCGCCTCCATCGCCCGGGCGCTGTTGCACGACCCCAAGATCCTGCTCATGGACGAGCCCTTCGGTGCGCTGGACGCCATGACCCGCGAGCGCATGAACCTGGAGCTGCAACGCATCTGGATGGAAAGCGGCAAGACCGTGGTGCTCATCACCCATTCCATTCCCGAGGCCGTGTTCCTGGGCGACCAGGTGTTCGTGATGTCGCCGCGCCCCGGCAAGCTGGAGCAGGTGATGCGCATCGACCTGCCGCGCCCGCGCGCCATGGCGGTGATGTCCGACCCCGCCTTCGGCGCCGCCACGGCCTCGATCCGCGAGCGCTTTTCGCATGCCGCTTCCTTCGACTGACCACCGGAAAAAGAGGGCACCGTCATGACCCATGCCGCCATCTCCCCGAGCGCCGCGGACCCCGTCGCCGTCCCGCGCACACACCAGCTTCGGCCGCGCAGCAAGCCACCCCTGCTGAACTCCACGCGGGTCCAGGCCGCGGTGCTGCTGGTGGCGCTTCTCGGCCTATGGGAGGCCGGCGTGCGCATCTTCGGGGTTTCCAGGCAGCTCCTGCCGCCGGTCAGCGACATCGTGGTGGCGTTGTGGAACGGCTTCCATGCCTCGCCGATGGCCAAGGACGGCTACTGGTACCACGGCGCCATCACCTTGAGCGAGATCTTCCTCGGCTTCGTGGTCGGCAGCGCCGTGGGCCTGGCACTGGGCATCCTGGTGTCGCAACTGCCCCGGCTGGAGGCGCTGCTGTCGCCCTACATCGCCGCCCTGCAGAGCGTGCCCAAGGTGGCGCTGGCGCCCATCATCGTGGTGTGGCTGGGATTCGGCATCGGCTCGAAGGTGATGATCATCTGCCTGCTCACCTTCTTTCCGGTGCTGGTGACGAGCATCGCCGGCTTCAAGGCGGTCGATGCCGAGCGCATCGATCTGCTGCGCTCGCTGTCGGCCACGCGCTGGCAGATTTTTCGGTTCACCAAGTTTCCGAGCGCCTTGCCCTACATCTTCGCGGGCCTGAACATGGCCGCCGCCTTCAGCGTGGTGGGCGCCGTGGTCGGGGAATTCGTCGGGGCCCAGGCGGGGCTGGGCGTGCTGATCCTGCAATCGGAAGCCCACGCCGACACCGGTGGCAGCTTCGCGGTGATGGTGGTGCTGTCGGTCATCGGCATCGCGCTGACCGCGGCGCTGCGCCGGGTGCAGCAACGCGTGCTCCATTGGATGCCCGCGGACAGTTCGCAGCCCAGCGTGAACAGCTGAGGGACAGCTGGGCCCTCTCATTCGAAATCCACTCGAGAATGCGCCGGCCGCGGCCGGCAAAGGAGCACACCATGCTGAAGCGACGTCAATTCGGATTGACCTTGGGCGCCCTGGGGCTCACGGCCGGCTTGCCTGCCCTGGCCCAACAACTGCGGATCATGAAGGTGGCCAACACGGCCGCGGTGAACGATCCGCAGCAGTGCTTCTGCACTGCGGGCCAGGATCCCCGCCTCGACTTCTACAAGCCGCACGGCGTGGATGTGGAGTACGTCAACATGTCGAGCATGGTGCAGGCGATGCAGAGCCTGAGCGCGGGCCAGGTGGACTTCGGGCCCGCGGTGCCGGGCATCCTGCTGCCGGCCCTGGCCAAGGATCCCTCCATGGACCTGGTGAGCGTCTACAAGTGGCTGCCGCGCAATGCCAACGTGATCGTGGTCAAGCCCGACAGCCCCATCAAGTCGGCCGCCGACCTGGCCGGCAAGAAGATCGGCGTGCGCAACCAGGGCGATCCCGGCATCGTGACCACCAAGTTCATGCTCGCCGAACTGGGCCTCAAGGACGACGGCATCGACTACATCGCCATCGGCGACGGCGCACCGGCCGGCACGGCCATCGTGAGCGGGCGCGTGGATGCCATGGCCACTTTCGACACCGCCGCCGCGCGCATCGAACTGGTGAGCGGGCCGTTGCGCTACCTGCCGCTCACGCCGAAGCTCGCGCAGAACGGCTCGGGCTGGATCTGCGTGCCGCGCAAGCTGCTCAAGGAAGAACGCGGCGCGCTGGTGGCATTGTTCCAGGGCATCGCCAAGTCCACCCTGTTCTCGAACGCCAACCTCGACGCCGGCATCGATCTGCACTGGGCCGTCTATCCCGAGAGCCGGCCCAAGGGTCGCAGCGAAGCAGAGGCGCGCAAGGAACTCGCCTTCATCCTCAAGGACCGCAGGAACAACTGGATGCGGCGCCCCGAAGATCCCGATCAGCGCATGGGTGCGATGTCGCCGGCCGAGTGGCAGTCCAACATCGAGATGTCGGCCGAAACCAGCAAGAACCCCAAGCTGGCGCAGCAGCTGGGCGACCCGAATCGGCTGTTCAGCAACGAATTGATCGACGACATCAACGCATTCGACCGCAATGCCGTGATCGCGATGGCGAAGAACTTCAGGGCCTGAACGCTCTCTGCCGGAACATCAATAGGATGGAAGCGAGAACTCAACTCTGCTCGATCTGGCGATGGTTGAGCGGTTGCACTTGCCGGGCATTCATCGGGTAGAGCTTTTTAAACTCGGCCAGCTGCACCTTCGAGACTTCGACCGGCTGCTTCATGATGCGCCACTGCACGCCTTCGCTGCATGGCGGCGTCGTCAGCGACCCGGTATAGCTGTAGTAGCCTTGTTCAGCAGGAAGGATGGTCGTCGGGTCGAACCCAGCGGCCATGACATGAGTTCTTCCCTGAGTCGGCGGAAGATGGGCGAACACGTCGGCCAGGGCCGCGTTGGCCTTGCCTTCCTTGAACAGGACGGCGATCACCGCGAACTTGCCGTCCGCGCTCTGATGCACAAGGTGCGCGACCATCGCATAGGCGTGGCCGTTGATCTTCTCCTCGCTCGGCGCGTGAAAG
>DASXKG010000746.1:0-4582 GCA_036496965.1 Variovorax sp. | reverse complement strand
CACGGGCTGGCGCGCTTCGACGGCACGCCGCTGTATGAGCACCAGGATCCGCGCGAGGGCTTCCACGAAGACTGGCACACCTACATCTACAATCTCGGCCGCAACGAGGTGCGCGGGTTCCTGATCGGCAGCGCTCTGTTTTGGCTCGAGCACTTTCATACCGACGGGCTTCGTGTCGACGCGGTCGCCGCGATGCTCTACCGCGACTATTCGCGGCGGGAAGGCGAGTGGATCCCGAACCGCTATGGCGGACGAGAGAATCTCGAGGCGATCGATTTCCTGCAGGAGCTTTCGAGAGTGGTCGCCGAGGAGGTTCCGGGGGCGATGCTGGTCGCCGAGGAATCGACGGCGTGGCCAGGCGTGACGCGCGCCGCGGATGCGGGCGGGCTTGGCTTCACGCACAAATGGAACATGGGCTGGATGCACGACACGCTGCGCTACATCAGCCACGAGCCGGTGCATCGCCGCTACCACCACCATGGCATGACCTTCTCGATGGTCTATGCGTTCAGCGAGAACTTCGTGCTGCCGCTGTCGCACGACGAGGTGGTCTACGGCAAGGGCTCGCTGATCGACAAGATGCCTGGCGACACCTGGCAGCAGTTCGCCAACCTGCGCGCGCTGTTCGCCTACATGTGGGCCCACCCGGGCAAGAAGCTGCTCTTCATGGGCGGCGAATTCGCCCAGCGCCGCGAATGGACGCACGAGGGGCAGCTCGACTGGCAGCTCACCGACCTGGCCGAGCACCGCGGCATGCAGCATCTGGTGGGTGAGCTCAACCGGCTCTTGCGGTCCGAGCCGGCGCTGCACGAGCTGGATTTCTCCGCCGACGGTTTCGAATGGATCGAGCCCGACGACCAGGCGCTGAGCGTCATTGCCTTCCTGCGCCGGGCACGCAACGGGGAGCGCGTGCTGGTGGTCAGCAACCTGACGCCCGTGCCGCGCCAGAATTATTGCCTGGGAGTCCCCACTGCGGGCACCTGGCGGGAGATACTCAACAGCGATGCGCGCACCTTCGGCGGTTCGGGTTGGGGTAACCTGGGGGCGGTCGAAGCCGCACCGATGCGCTCGCACGGCCGCAGGCATGCGGTCTGCCTGACGCTGCCCCCACTGGCCACCCTCTTCCTGAAGGTCGATGCCGATGAGTAAGAGCGAACTCTTGCAGTCAGTCTCGGAAGTGCCGCGCGCACCGGCGGCGGTCGATGCCCCCGACGGCCGCTGCCGCGCCGTGGTCGATGCGGTGCTGCCCGTGGTCGATGGCGGGCGCTTCGCCGTCAAGCGGATCGCCGGCGAAAAGCTGCGCGTGACCGCCCATGTCTTCACCGACGGCCACGACGCCCCGCGCGTGATGCTGCAGTGGTGGAAGGAAGGCGACGCCCGCCGCCGTGAAGTGCCGATGAAGCTGCGCTGGAACGACGAGTGGCATGCGGAGTTCGCGCCGCCGACCCTCGGGCGCTACCGCTACACGGTGGTGGCCTGGGTCGACGCCTTCGAGTCATGGCGGCAGGAGCTGGTGCGCCGGGTCGACCCGGACGACATCCGGCTGGCCGCCGCCGTCGGCGCGCTCGAGATCGCGGCCGCCGCCGAGCGCGCCAGTGGCAGCGACCAGGTCGAGCTGGAACGCTGGGCCCGGGCCCTGGACGAAGGCGCGGCCGCTCCGGAGGTCGAGGCCGACGAGCTGAAGGCCATGGCGCTGGACGAGGCCCTCGCCGCCACGGCCGCCCGCCATCCCGACCGGCTGCTCGAGACGCGCTTCGCCACCGAATTGCCGCTGGTGGTCGAGCGCGAACGGGCCGGCTTCAGCAGCTGGTACGAACTGTTCCCGCGCTCGGCCTCGGCAGAGCCCGGCATGCACGGCACATTCCGCGACGTCGAGGCGCGCCTGCCCCTGATCGCCGCGATGGGCTTCGACGTGCTGTATCTGCCGCCGATCCACCCGATCGGCCGCGAGCAGCGCAAGGGGCGCAACAACGCGCTGGTCACCGAGCCTGGCGACGTCGGCAGCCCGTGGGCCATCGGCGCGGCCGAAGGCGGCCACAAGGACATCCTGCCGGCCCTGGGCAACGCGGCCGACTTCCGGCACCTGGTGCAATCGGCGCGGGCGCTCGGCCTGGAAATCGCACTGGACATCGCCTTCCAGTGCGCGCCCGACCACCCTTATGTGAAGGCCCATCCGCAGTGGTTCCGCTGGCGTCCCGACGGCAGCGTGCAGTACGCGGAGAACCCGCCGAAGAAGTACCAGGACATCTATCCCTTCAACTTCGAGAGCGAGGACTGGCAAGGGCTCTGGAGCGAACTCAAGAGCGTGTTCGACCACTGGATCGGCGAGGGCGTGTCGATCTTCCGCGTCGACAACCCGCACACCAAGTCCTTCGCCTTCTGGGAATGGGTCGTCACCGAGGTGAAGCGGGTTCATCCCGAGGTGATCTTCCTGGCCGAGGCCTTCACGCGGCCGAAGGTGATGCACCGGTTGGCCAAGCTCGGCTACAGCCAGTCCTACACCTACTTCACCTGGCGCAACAGCAAGGAGGAGTTGCAAAGCTACTTCACCGAGCTGGCGCAGGGTCCGGGCAGCGAGTACTTTCGCCCCAATGCGTGGCCGAACACGCCCGACATCCTGCATGCCGCCTTGCAGGGCGGCGAGGAAGAGCGGTTCAAGTCGCGCCTGGTGCTGGCCGCGACCCTGGCCGCCAACTACGGCATCTACGGGCCGGCCTTCGAACTGCTGGAGCATCTGCCGCGCGGCCCCTCGAGTGAGGAATACCTCGACTCCGAGAAATACCAGCTGCGCCATTGGGACTGGAGCAGCGATGCCGGCCTGCGTCCCTTCATCGCCCGGGTCAACCGCATCCGGCGTGCCAACCCGGCCCTGCATGCCGACCGCAGCCTGCGCTTCCTGGAGATCGGCAACGACCAGCTGATCGCCTACATGAAGCAATCGCCGGACGGCGGCAATGTGCTGGTCACGGTGGTCAACCTCGATCCGCTGCACGCGCAGTGGGGCTATCTCTCGCTGGAGCCGGACGAGATCGGCGTGCCGCGCGACCAGCCCTTCCAGATGCACGACCTGCTGACCGACCAGCGCTTCAACTGGCAGGGCGGGCGCCACTACATCCTGCTGGAGCCGCATCGCATGCCGGCCCACATCCTGCTCGTGCGGCGCCGGCTGCGCGACGAACGCGATTTCGACTACTACATCTGACGATAGGAAGCCGGAATGAACGCTCCCTTGCCCAAGCTGGCACTCGAGACCACCGAGATCGACACTTCCGGAGATCCGACCTGGTACCGCGATGCGGTGATCTACCAGCTGAACGTGAAGGCTTTCCTGGATTCCAACGGCGACGGCGTAGGCGACTTCAAGGGCGTGACCGGCAAGCTCGACTACGTGAAGGACCTGGGGGTCAACACCATCTGGTTGATGCCCTTCTACCCTTCCCCTTTGCGCGACGACGGCTACGACATCGCGGAATACGAGGACGTGCATCCGCAGTACGGCAGCCTGGCGGATTTCCGCGAGATGCTCGACGAGGCGCACAAGCGCGAGTTGCGCGTGATCATCGAACTGGTCATCAACCACACCTCGGATGCACACCCCTGGTTCCAGGCCGCGCGCAAGGCGCCGCCCGGTTCGCCGGAACGCGACTTCTACGTCTGGAGCGACACCGACCAGCTCTACCAGGGCACGCGCATCATCTTCACCGACACCGAGAAGTCCAACTGGACCTGGGACCCGGTGGCCAAGGCCTTCTATTGGCATCGCTTCTTCAGCCACCAGCCGGACCTGAACTTCGACAACCCGCAGGTGCTGGAAGCCGTCTTTCGCACCATGCGCTTCTGGCTCGACATGGGGGTCGACGGCTTCCGGCTGGACGCCATTCCCTACCTGATCGAGCGCGACGGCACCTCCAACGAGAACCTGCCGGAAACCCACGTGGTGATCAAGCAATTGCGCGCGGCCATCGACGCCAACTACCGCGACCGCTTCCTGCTGGCCGAAGCCAACATGTGGCCGGAGGACGTGCGCGAGTATTTCGGCGAGGGCGACGAATGCCACATGGCCTACCACTTCCCCCTGATGCCACGCATGTACATGGCGATCGCCCAGGAAGACCGCGATCCGATCGTCGAGATCCTGCAGCAAACCCCCGAGGTGCCCGAAGGCTGCCAATGGGCCATTTTCCTGCGCAACCACGACGAACTCACCCTGGAGATGGTGACCAACCGCGAGCGCGATTACATGTACAGCACCTATGCGGCCGACCACCAGGCGCGCATCAACCTCGGCATCCGGCGCCGGCTGGCGCCGCTGATGGACAACGACAAGGACCGCATCAAGCTGATGAACAGCATGCTGCTGTCGATGCCGGGCTCGCCGATCATCTACTACGGCGACGAGATCGGCATGGGCGACAACGTGTTCGTCGGCGACCGCAACGGCGTGCGCACGCCGATGCAATGGAGCCCGGACCGCAATGCCGGCTTCTCGCGCGCCGATCCGCAGCGGCTCTACCTGCAGCCGATCAGGGACGCGATGTACGGCTACGAAGCCTTGAACGTCGAGACCCAGCTGCGCGACAAG
>DASXKG010000745.1:0-1719 GCA_036496965.1 Variovorax sp. | reverse complement strand
CATCCAGCCACAGCTCCTGCCGCTGGGCCTGCTGCGTGTCGCGGCTCACCAGGTCCTCCGAGCCGGCGGCTTGCGCCTGGGCGGCGCGCTTCCAGACGATCAGCTTCAGTGGGTCGCCGCGCCGATAAGTCCTGACGCCGTCGTACTCGCCGCCCAGATGGCTGCGGGTGGAAGACGACGTGGCCAGCCCTTCCCGGGGTTCGCCGGCCGGCAGCGCCGGCGGATGCGCCTCGGGCGCCGGATACACCAGCACTTTGGAAACCGGCCGCCAGACTGTCCAGACGCGAAAGGTGCCGAGCGGAAAGCGCGTTTCCGCAGTCAGCGTCGGCACCGGGTGCAGCCCCCGCTGCTCGGCCTGGAACGCCACCTCGACGGTCGCGCTGCCCTGCGCCGGTACGTCGCACCAGGACCATTGGCCGCTGTGATGAACCGCCAGCCCGATGCCGTAGCGGGTGCTGCGGCGCTGGTTCTGCAGCACCACCCGAAGCACGGCCGCCGTGCCGGCGTAGGGCGGCTCGGGCGTCATCAGCCGAAGCGCCAGCCCGCGCAGCGTGCCGTGGCAGACATGCATGCCGACCGCCACGCTGCCGGCGAGCAGGAAGGTGAGCAGGTAGCCCAGGTTCAGCTGGTAGTTGATCGAGGCGACCAGCAGCAGGAGCAAGGTGGCCGCCAGCATCCAGCCGGCCGGACTCGGCACGATGTAGACGTTGCGCTGCGTCAGCTCGAGCGTGTCCGAAGGCGGGCGGCGCGACAGAAACCATCGCTCGATGCGCGAGCGAAGCGCCGCGAACGGATGCAGGAACCCGGCGCGGGCCGGCGCCGCGGCGCCGGTCACGGCAGAGGCACCGCTGCCGTCATGGCGCGCACCTGTTCGACCGAGCCCCGGCCGGCATCCCCGACCGGCGTGAGCCGATGGGCGATGGTCTGGGGCAGCACCGCCTCCACGTCGTCGGGCGCCACGTAGTCGCGGTTGTCCAGCAGCGCCTGCGCCTTGGCGGCGCGCAGCACCGCGATGCCCGCGCGCGGCGACAAGCCCTGCAGGAACCAGCGTCCGGAACGTGTCGCGGCCATCAGGTCCTGCAGGTAGTTCAAGAGCGGCTCCGAGGCGTGGACCTGCTGCACGCGCTGCTGCAGGGCGGTGAGCTCGCCGGCGGTCAGCAGGGCGGGCAGGCCGGCGAGCAGTTGGCGCCGGTCGCCCCCGGAGAGCAGTTCGCGCTCGGCCGCCCGGTCCGGATAGCCGAGCGAGATGCGCATCAGGAAACGGTCGAGCTGCGACTCGGGCAGGGCGAAGGTGCCGAGCTGGTCGTTCGGATTCTGCGTCGCGATGACGAAGAAGGGCGAGGGCAGCGGGCGTGTCTCGCCTTCCACGGTGACCTGCTTTTCTTCCATCGCCTCGAGCAGCGCGCTCTGCGTCTTCGGGCTGGCGCGGTTGATCTCGTCGGCCAGCAGCACCTGGGCGAAGATCGGCCCGGGATGGAAGACGAAGGACTGCTGGCCCCGGTCGAAGATCGCGACCCCCGAGAGATCGCCCGGCATCAGGTCCGCGGTGAACTGCACGCGCGAGAACTGCAGCCCGAAGGTGTGCGACAGCGCATGGGCCAGCGTGGTCTTGCCGACCCCGGGCACGTCCTCGATCAGCAGGTGGCCGCCAGCCAGCAGGCAGGCCACGCAGTCGCGCACCTGCGCCTCTTTGCCCACGATCACCGTGTTAAGCTGACC
>DASXKG010000744.1:0-2554 GCA_036496965.1 Variovorax sp. | reverse complement strand
CCGTCACGGCCGAGTCGCGCAGCTACGTCGTGATGGAAGAGGTCAAGGAGAGTCTCTACCTGCCGCTGGATCGCTGACCCAGCGCGGCTCAGCGGCGCGGATCGAGCACCACGCGCCCCTGGATCGCGCCGCGCCGCATGGCCTCGAAGACGTCGTTGATCTCGCCCAGCGGTCGGATCTCGACGCGGCACTGGAGCAGCCCACGGGCCGCGATGTCGAGCACGGCCCGCAGGTCCTCGCGGGTGCCGACCGCCGATCCCATCACGTTCACCTCGCTGCCGACCAACGCCAGTGCCTGAAAGCGCAGCGGCTCCGCCGGCAGCCCGATCACGCACAGGGTGCCGCCCGGGCGCAGGATGGTCATGGCCGCGTCGTAGGCCGCGTGGGCCGCGGAGGTGACTGCGGCCACGTGGGCGCCGCCGCGCTGGCGCAGCAGCACCAGCGAGCCCGGCTCGGTCGCATCCAGGGCATGGTCGGCGCCGAGCTCGCGGGCCAGGGCCAGCTTTTCAGGGCTGACGTCGAAGGCAAAGACCTCGGCGCCCATGGCCCGGGCGATCTGCAGCGCCAGGTGGCCCAGGCCACCGACGCCGAACACGGCCACCCGCTGGCCCGGCACCACGTAGGCCTTCTGCAGCGCCCGGTAACTGGTCACGCCGGCGCAGAGCAAGGGCGCCGCCTGCTCGGCGCTCAGGCCCTCCGGAATCGGCACCGCGTAGTCGGCATTCGCACACATGAACTGCGCGTAGCCGCCATCGACCGTCATGCCGGTCACGGCGGATCCCTTGCGGCAGAGGTTCTCGTGGCCTTCGAGGCATTGTTCGCAGCGCCCGCAGGCGCGGTAGAGCCAGGGCACCCCGATGCGGCTGCCGATCTTCAGCCGGGTCACGCCGGCGCCGAGGCCCACCACCTTGCCGACGGCTTCGTGGCCGGGCACCACGCGCGCCTTGGTGAGCGCCCGCAAGCCGGCCAGGTCGCCGTCGGCGATGTGCAGGTCGGAATGGCAGACGCCGCAGGCAAGCACTTCGATCAGCACTTCGCCGGCCGCCGGCTCGGGCAGTGGAAGATCCTCGATGACGAGGGGCTGGCCGAAGGCCTGGAGAACAGCCGCTTGCATGATCAGCGCCTCCTTGGAAGTGGGTTCTGGCGCGCCGGTCGCTAGAGCGCGCAGGTCCTGAAGCCGACGAAGCCTTCATCCCACGCCGGCGGCGCGAAGCCTCGGCGCCGGGTCGAGCGCAATCGCGCGCGCGTTGCGAACGAGGCGCCGCGCAGCACGCGGGCCCGGCCGAAGGCGGGCACGGGATCGAAGGCGCCGCCGTCGCTCCAGGGGTCGGGCTCGAAGCCCGCCAAGGGCTTGAGCGTACCCGCGGTCCATTCGTGCACATCGGCCCAGCGAAAGCCGCGCCGTGCCGCGACATGGGCAGCCACTTCCCACTCGACCTCGGTCGCCAGCCGACGGCCGGCCCAGCGCGCCCAGGCATCGGCCTCCCACCAGCAGGCGTGCACCGCGCTGCGGTTGCCCGCGGCACGCACGGTGCGGCCGAACTGCTGCAGCAGCACCGAGCCGCCGGTGCCCTGGCGTGCCGCGCCGATCTGCTCGACGTGGCGCGGGCCGCGCCGCCCTTCGGCCTGCTCGGCCAGCCATTGCAGGCCTTCGGGTCGCCAGAGTTCGGGCCGGTCGTAGCCGCCGTCATCGACGAACTCGACGAACTGGCTCCAGGTCACCGGCTGGGCATCGATCTCGAATTCCGGCACCTCGGCGCGCTCGCGCCCCTGCTCCTGCGCGAAGCAGAAGCCGCCATCGGACAAGCCCATCTCCCAGGCCGTCGCGGGCAGCAGCAGCGGCGGCCGCACCACCGCCGCCGGCGGCAGCTCGACGCCCAGCGCCAGCCCGAGCGTCTGCGCCATCACCACCAGTTGCTCGCCGCGCAAGTCTTCGTGAAACAGCGCCAGCCGATAGAAATACAGCCCGGCGTCGGTCTCGGCGGCGTGCTCCAGCAATTCGAGCGTGCTCTCCAGGGTGTCGAGCAGGTAGGCCTTGGTGTGCACCAGGTCAGGCAGGTCGGAAGCCCATTTGTCCAGTGCATCGCCCTGCGCAGGGTTCCACCATTCGTCCGCCCGGGGCTCGATCGCGGCCAGCCGCGTCGGCCGCCTGGGGCAATGGATGCCGAAGGCCCGCTGTGTGTTGCGTGCGATCCACCATTCGGCGAACCAGCCCACATGGCCGGCCAGCCAGACCGGCGGCTCGATGCCGGCGATGCGCGGCACCGCCAGGACCGGCGATGCGAGCGCCTTTTCGTACAGCGAAAGCAGATGCAGCGTGTGGTTGCGCGCATCGATCAGCGCCAGCGACAGCAACTCGCGGCCGGCGCGGCGCATGTCGGGCGAATCGATCGAATGCGGCAACCCCGACGCACTGGACGACGACGAGGACGGCGAACTCGCGGGCATCCGGAATTATGGCCACAACGGCGGCCGACCCGCGCGTGGAAACCCGACCCGCATCAGAGCTTCAGCGACTCCATCAGTGCATTGAACGGCGCCTCGGTCGAGCGGG
>DASXKG010000743.1:0-10363 GCA_036496965.1 Variovorax sp. | reverse complement strand
CACCGTAGGCCACCACGCGAACCACGGAAGGCCGGATGATCTCGGCTGCGCGCGCGGCCGGCGAGGGCAGGGTGGTGGTCTGCAGGGTGTGCAGCACCGCCGCATCGATGTCTTTCTGGGTGAGCTGGTGGCCGCCGCGGGGCCACATCAGCGCGCCTGCGGCGCCCAGGCCGACGGCCATCGCCAGCAGCAGCGCGAAGCTCCAACGGAAGGGCTGCCAGCGGCGCCGCCGCGCCACGGCGGCGTCCGGCGTCTGCAGCGCTTGGGACGCCAAGTCGGGTTCCATGGGCGTGCCAGGCTCGGCCGCACCCCGCGGCTCTCGGGGCGAGCGGCTGTAGAAAGCTGGCCTGCGCATCGGGGCACCTCCGACAAAAGGGTGTCGCTGAGGAGTCACGGTAGCACGCTTTCCGCGGCTGTGCATCCATTCGGGCATCATGGCGCGATGGCCGTCTTCGTCGATACCCATTGCCACCTCGACGCGCCCGAATTCGGGGCTGAAATGCCCGAAGTCCGGGCGCGCGCCAGGCACCGGAATGTTGCGCTGTGCGTCATGCCGGCCGTGGCGGCCGGCAACTTCGCCGCAGTGCGCGAACTGGCGCACCTGCAGGGCGACGCGTATGCGCTGGGCATTCATCCGCTTTGCACCGGCGAGGCGCTCGATGCGGATCTCGAAGTGCTCGACGCCGAGCTGGACCGCCGGCGCGACGACCCCCGTCTGGTGGCGCTGGGCGAAATCGGACTCGACTTCTTCGTCGAAGGCCTCGATGCCGCCCGGCAGGAGCGCTTCTTTCACACCCAGTTGCAACTCGCAAGGAAGCACGGCCTTCCGGTGATCATCCACGTGCGCCGCTCCGTCGACCAGGTTCTCAAGCACCTGCGCCAGGTCGCGCCGGGGCAGCGCTGGCGCGGCATTGCGCATGCCTTCAACGGGAGTGCGCAGCAGGCGCGGGCCTGCCTCGGGCTGGGGCTCAAGCTCGGCTTCGGCGGGGCCGTGACCTTCGAGCGCGCCTTGCAGTTGCGCCGGCTCGCCGCCGCGCTGCCGCTCGACGCCCTGGTGCTGGAGACCGACGCCCCCGACATCCAGCCGCAATGGATCTACCGCACCCAGGCCCAGCGCGAGGCCGGTGCGGCGCAGGGGCGCAACGAGCCCGCCGAGCTGCCGCGCATTGCCGAGGTGGTGGCCGGCCTGCGCGGCATCGGCGTCGAGGCCCTCGCAGTGGCCACCACCGCCAACGCGCTCGCCGCGCTTCCGCGTCTGGCGCCACTGATGGGCGTGTCAGTGCCGGAACCGCAAAATGCGTAGGCGAAGTGCTCGTTTGCGGCGCCTGGCCGCACGGCGGAAGGATTTTGGTGTCATCCTTGGGGCCTGGGCAATCGTTGCATCCAAGTGGCAACACAGTCACTCCCATCTCATCCAAGGAGCTTTTGCATGAAAAAATTGATCGTTCGAGCCGTTCCGGGCGCAGTCGCCCTCACGCTGGCGACCCTGGGCATGTCCGCCTTCGCGCAGACGACCGCGCCGAGCACCACCGAGAAGGTCGAAGACGCCAGCAAGAGTGCCTGGGATTCCACCAAGCACACCAGCAAGAAGGCCTGGGACGCGACCAAGCACGGGACCCACAAGGCGGTGAAGGCGACCGAGCACGCGGCCGATGCCACCGGCAATGCGATCGACAAGGGCGCCACCTCGGCGGCCGATGCCACGCGCAATGTCGGCGACAAGATCGGCTCGAAGCTGCCGCCCGATCCGAACAAGCCCTGAGCCTGGGTGCCGGCCAGGGGCCGCTCGCCGAAACCCGCCGCTGGCGGGTTTTTTCGTGCCTGCCCAAGCCGCCCGGCCGAGGGGGTCCTTTCAGGCCAGAATCGCCCCCCATGAAGTCTTCCCTTCCCGAAGTCAATTTCTCCGATTGGGGGGACGTGCGCTACCTGCACCTGGGCACCGAGTGGGTGCAGGGCTCGATGAAGCTGGACGCGCCCTACGAGATCGAGCTCGAATACGTGCAGCGCATGATGGCCTGGCTGCTCTTCGTCGATCCCGCCGGCCTGCCCCGGCGCCATGCCATGCAGCTCGGACTCGGCGCCGCCAGCCTCACCAAGTTCTGCCGCAAGACCCTGCGCATGCGCACCACCGCCATCGAGCTCAACCCCCAGGTGGTGGCCGCCTGCCGCGGCTGGTTCAAGCTGCCGGCGGACGACACCAAGCTGGAGATCGTCGTCGCCGACGCCGCCGCGGAGATCCGCCAGGCGCGCTGGCTGGGCAAGGTCGACGCCCTGCAGGTCGACCTGTACGACCACGAGGCGGCCGCGCCGGTGCTCGACAGCGAGGCCTTCTACGCCGATTGCCGTGCCCTGCTGACCGAGGACGGCTGCATGACCGTCAACCTCTTCGGCCGTTCCTCCAGCTACGAGCGCAGCCTGGAGAAGATCGCCGCCGCCTTCGGCTCGCAAGCCCTCTGGACCTTCCGCCCGACGCGTGAAGGCAACACGGTGGTGCTGGCCCAGCGCAGCGCCAGCCACCCGAAGCGCCCCGCGCTTGCCGATCGGGCCCAAAGCATCCAGACTCGCTGGAGCCTGCCCGCGCCGAAGTGGCTGCGGGTATTCAAACCGCACCAACCGCAGACCTGATCGCCTCCATGAGCGCTGTTTCCGCCGCCGCTGCCACAACCCCCCACGAAGGCCCGCTGGACCTGCGCCACCTGATCGAATGGCTCGCCAGGGACGGCGTGATCTCGCCGGTCGAGGCCAAGCGCACCCTGGCGCGCTGCGCCCAGGCCGCGAGTCGCCAGGCGCCCCTGGTGCGGCTTGCCAATGTCGCCATGACGCGCGAGCGGGACGGCAAGCCGCTCGACCTCGAGATGCTCACGCAATGGCTGGCGGCGCGCGCGGGCCTGGCCTACTTGCGCATCGATCCGCTCAGGGTCGACGTGGGCAAGGTGGCCGACACCATGAGCGCGGCCTACGCCGAACGCCACAAGGTGCTGCCGGTGCAGGTCACGCCGACCGAGGTGGTGGTGGCCACGGCCGAGCCCTTCCTGACCGACTGGATCGCCGAGGTCGAGCGACAGTCGCGCCGCGCGGTACGCAGGGTGGTCGCCAATCCGACCGACATCCAGCGCTACACGGCCGAATTCTTCGCGCTCGCCAAGTCGGTGCGCGCCGCGCAGAAGGCCGGCAGCAACACCGGCGGCGCCAGCTTCGAGCAGCTGGTCGAGCTCGGCAAGAGCAACAAGCAGCTCGACGCCAATGACCAGAGCGTGGTGCAGGTGGTCGACTGGCTGTGGCAGTACGCCTTCGACCAGCGCGCCAGCGACATCCACCTGGAGCCCCGGCGCGATCAGGGGATGATCCGCTTTCGCATCGACGGCGTGCTGCATCCCGCCTACCAGATGCCGATGGGCGTGATGAACGCCATGGTGGCGCGCATCAAGCTGCTCGGGCGCATGGACGTGGTCGAGAAGCGCCGTCCGCTCGACGGCCGCATCAAGACCCGCAACATCCGCGGCGACGAGGTCGAGATGCGGCTGTCGACGCTGCCCACGGCCTTCGGCGAGAAGATGGTGATGCGCATCTTCGACCCCGACACGGCCGTCAAGGACCTCGACGCGCTCGGCTTCTCGCAGCACGACGCCAAGCGCTGGGAGCAGCTGGTCACGCGGCCGCACGGCATCATCCTGGTCACCGGGCCGACCGGCTCCGGCAAGACCACCACGCTCTACTCGACGCTGAAGCGGGTGGCGACCGAAGAAGTGAACGTCAGCACCGTCGAGGACCCGATCGAGATGATCGAGCCCTCGTTCAACCAGACGCAGGTGCAGGCCCAGCTGGACTTCGGCTTCACCGAAGGCCTGCGCGCGCTGATGCGGCAGGACCCGGACATCATCATGGTCGGCGAAATCCGCGACCTGGCGACCGCCGAGATGGCGGTGCAGGCCGCCCTGACGGGGCACCTGGTGTTCAGCACGCTGCACACCAACGACGCGCCGAGCGCCATCACGCGGCTGATGGAACTCGGCATCCCGTCCTATCTCGTCAATGCGGTGATGCTCGGCGTGCTGGCCCAGCGCCTGGTGCGCACCCTGTGCCAGCAGTGCAAGGAACCCGACGAGTCGATCACCCGCGAGAAGCTCGCCGAACTCGTGGCGCCGTGGCAGATCAGCGGCGCGGTGCGCGCCTACAAGCCGGTCGGCTGCGTCGACTGCCGCATGACCGGATACATGGGCCGCATGGGCCTGTACGAGCTGCTTCACGTCAGCGAGCCTTTCAAGACCCAGGTCACCAAGGAGCCGAACACCGGCGCCCTGCGCCGCCAGGCGGTCTCCGACGGCATGCGCCCCCTGCGACTGGCCGGCGCGCTGCGCGTCGCCGAAGGCGTGACGACGATCGAGGAAGTGCTGAGCGCGACGCCGCCGCTCGAGTGAAGCCGCGCTCCCGCGAGGAGGCTTTCGTCGAGGATCGAGCCGGCTTCACGGCCGCGGCGTGTGCGTCGGCTTCAGGTGCTGGCGGGCCATGGCCAGGAAGGCCAGGGCGGCCGGGTTCAGCGGATGCTTGGCCAGGCGCACGGCGACCACCGGGTATTCCAGCGTCGGGCGCGTCACGGCCACCGCGCGCAGGTTGCCGGGCATCAGGACTTCCACGTAGCGCGGCAGCAGCGCGACACCCGCACCCGCCTGGACGAGGCCGAATGCCGTCGACAGCATCGACACGTGGTGAACCATGCGCGGATGCACGTTGGCCCCGCTCGAAAGCTGCCGGCTCACGGATCGCATGACGTTGGCGTCCGGATTGACGTGGATGAATGGCAGCGACTCCAGGCTCCTGGCTTCGATGACGACCCGCTGTGCCAACGGATGGTCGTTGCGCAGGAACAGGCTCATGCGTTCGGTGAAGAGCGGCTCCGTCGCGAGCTCCGAGTGCTTCTGCCCGATGTCCGATCCGATCCCCAGGTCGGCCTCCTGCGACAGGACCCTCGAAATCATCTGGTCCGCCGTGCTGTCGAGCAGCGTGGTCGCCAGCGCTGGGTATTTGTGCGAAAAGCGGCCCAGCAATGGCGGCAGCAGGGCACCCGCAGTCAGATGGCCCACCGCCAGCACCACCCGACCTTCCCGAAGCTGCGATTGCGAACGGCAGACGCCAACCGATTCATCGATCAGCCGAAGCGCGCGCACGGCCGTGTCGACCATCATCTGGCCGGCGTTGGTCATGCGAATGCGGCGGCCGCGCACGACCAGAGGCTGTCCGAGCTCGTGCTCCATGCGCTTGACCAGGTGGCTGATCGCGGGTTGCGTGAGCTGCATGGCCTCCGCCGCAAGGGTGAAACTGCCCGTTTCGGCGACCGCCGCCAGGGCCCGGAGCTGCTGCAGGGAGATCTCTTCCGGCGCCTCTTTTTGCATAAACAGCGCTCATAGTTAAATAAGTCGGATTATCTGGCTTGATGTAGCCGCGTTGCATAGCATTCGACTTCTTCCACTGAGGTCAGAATCAAGCACCATGAAACGCCACCAGTTCCTGCAGGCCTGTTTCGCCGCGTTGTGCCTGGCCGCATCGTCGGCCAGCCTGGCACAGGGCTATCCGACCAAGCCGATTCGGCTGGTCGTGCCGTTTCCGGCCGGCGGCGCCACCGACCTCTTCGCCCGCACCCTGTCGCAGAAGTTGAGCGAGGGGCTCGGAACCACGCTGATCATCGACAACAAGCCGGGCGCGGGCGGCACCATCGGCTCGGACATCGTGGCCAAGTCCAGCCCGGACGGCTACACGCTGCTGCTGGCCACCAGCAGCACCCATTCGATCGGTCCGTCGATCTATCCGAAGCTGCCCTACGACCCGGTGCGCGATTTCACGCCGATCGCCCATGTGGGTGACGCGCCTAGCATCATGCTGGTGCCGGTCGACTCGCCGGCGAAGACGGTGCGCGAATGGATCGACTATGCCAAGAAGAACCCTGGCAAGCTCAACTATGGCTCGAGCGGCAATGGCACCATCGTCCAGCTGACGGCGGAGCTGTTCCTGTCGCAGGCCGGCATCGAGGTGCAGCATGTTCCCTACAAGGGCACGGCGCTGGCCATTCCTGACCTGATCAGCGGCAAGATCGATGTCCTGTTCGATGCCCTGCCCACCGGCATGCCGCATGTGCGCAACGGCCGCCTGCGCGCGCTCGGCGTGACCTCGCTCACGCGCAGCCCGCTGGCGCCCGATCTGCCGCCGGTCGCCGACACCCTGCCGGGCTTCGAGTCGAACACCTGGTTCGGCCTCTACGGGCCCAAGGGCCTGCCGCCCGAGATCGTGGCGCGGGTCAATGCCGTGGCCAACCAGGCGCTCGCCGATCCGGCCCTGCGCGACAAGCTGGCCCAGCTGGGCATCTCGCCATCGACCGGCACGCCGGCGCAGTTCGCCAGCCTGGTGGCGGCCGACACCGCCAAATGGAAGAAGATCATCATCGACCGCAAGATCACAGGCGACTGAGCACCATGAAATTCGACTACGCCAATCCCTACACCTCGACCCGCATCCCGGTCTTCGCACGCAATGTCGTGTCGACCTCGCATCCGCTGGCGGCGCAGGCCGGCCTGCGCATCCTGCAGCAGGGCGGCAATGCCGTCGATGCAGCGGTCGCGACCGCGGCCGTCATGACCCTGGTCGAGCCGGTCAGCAACGGACTGGGCAGCGACGCCTTCTGCATCCTCTGGGACGGCAAGAAGCTGCATGGCCTGAATGCCTCGGGCTCAGCGCCCGCGGCCTGGACGCCCGAGTATTTCCGCCGCAAGCACGGCGCCGATGCGCTCACGCCGCCCCAGCGCGGCATGGACTCGGTCACCGTGCCGGGCGCCGTGGGCAGCTGGGCAGCCCTGAGCGAGCGTTTCGGCAAGCTGTCTTTCGCCGAGCTGATGGCCCCGGCCATCGAGATCGCCGAGCGCGGCTACCTGATGCCGCCGGTGGTGCAGCAAAAATGGGCCGCGGCAACGCCGCTGCTGCGCTCGCAGCCGGGCTTCGCGCAGAGCTTCCTGCCCTGGGGCCGGGCGCCCGAGGTCGGCCAGTTGTTCCGCTTTCCTGCCGCGGCGCGCGCGCTCAGGGCCATCGCCGCCACCCGGGGCGAGGCCTTCTACCAGGGCGAGATCGCCCAGGCGCTGGAGAAGTTCTCCGATGCCCACGGCGGCAGCCTGAAGCAGCGCGACCTGGCCCGCTGGAAGCCCGAGTGGGTGGAGCCGATCGCCCAGAACTACCGCGGCCACACGCTGCACGAGATTCCCCCCAACGGCCAGGGCATCGCCGCACTGATCGCGCTGGGCATCCTGGAGCATTTCGACATCGCCTCGATCCCGGTCGATTCGGTCGCCTCGCAGCATCTGCAGATCGAAGCCATGAAACTGGCCTTCGCCGACACCTACCGCTACGTGTCGGAGCCTTCGACGATGGAGGTGACGCCGACGCAGATGCTCGACCCCGCCTACCTCGCTTCGCGCGCCAAGCTGATCGACCTGCACAAGGCGCAGGATTTCAAGGCCGGCAACCCGGTCAAGGGCGGCACCATCTATCTCACGGCGGCGGACGAGAGCGGCATGATGGTCAGCTTCATCCAGAGCAACTACATGGGCTTCGGCTCGGGCTGCGTCGAGCCCGAGTACGGCGTCAGCCTGCAGAACCGCGGCCACGGCTTCAGCCTGAAGGCCGACAGCCCCAATCTGGTGGGCCCGGGCAAGCGCCCGTTCCACACCATCATCCCGGCCTTCCTCACCAAGGACGGCGCGCCGGTCATGAGCTTCGGGGTGATGGGCGGCAACATGCAGCCGCAAGGCCACATGCAGACACTGGTGCGGATGCTGGACTACCGCCAGAACCCGCAGGCCGCCTGCGACGCGCCGCGCTGGCGCTTCAATGCCGGCCTGGAGATCAATGTCGAAGCGAGCATGAACCCGGCCACCGTGCAGGGGCTGTCGGCGCTCGGCCATCGGATGGAAGTCATCAACGATTCCTACCAGGACTTCGGTGCCGGCCAGTTCATCTGGCGCGCCGGCGATCCGGCGGTGGAAGGCTACGTGGCGGCGAGCGACGCGCGCCGCGACGGCCTCGCGGCCGGGTACTGACGCGCGTCCCGCTGCCCGCATCGCGGGCGCGACATGGCTGGCGATTGCCGTTATCGTCGTGTTCTCACGCATGGGCCGCTCTGGCCGAAACAAGGAGAAACGACATGGACTTGGGGATCGCTGGCAGGACCGCACTGGTGTGCGGCGCAAGCAAGGGGCTGGGCTACGGCTGCGCCGAGGCGCTGGTGCGCGAAGGCGTCAACGTGGTGATCGTGGCGCGCGGCGCCGAGGCGCTCGAGGCGGCGGCGAAATCGCTGCAGGCCGTGGCCGCCGGCGCGAACGGCAAGCCCTTCGTGCAGTCGCTGGCGGCCGACATCACCACGCCCGAGGGCCGTGCCGGCGTCTTCGCCCTGCACAAGGACTACGACATCGTGGTCACCAATGCCGGCGGTCCGCCGCCCGGCGATTTCCGCGACTGGGACCGCGAGGCCTGGGTGAAGGCCGTCGACGCCAACATGCTGACGCCGATCGAGCTGATCAGGGCCAGCGTCGACGGCATGGTGGCGCGCGGCTTCGGGCGCATCGTCAACATCACCTCGAGTTCGGTGAAGGCGCCGATCGACGTCCTCGGCCTGAGCAACGGCGCGCGCAGCGGCCTGACGGGCTTCATCGCCGGGGTTGCCCGCAGCGGCATCGCGGCCAAGGGCGTCACGCTCAACAACATCCTGCCGGGCGCCTTCGACACCGACCGGCTCAAGGGCATGTTCGCGGGCGCCGCGAAGAAGTCGGGCCAGGACATCGAGGCCCTGCGCCTCAGCCGGCAAAAGACCATCCCTGCCGGGCGCTTCGGCGAGGCGGCGGAATTCGGTTCGATCTGCGCCTTTCTCTGCAGCGTGCATGCGGGCTACATGACCGGGCAGAACGTATTGGTCGATGGGGGCGCCTACCCCGGTACTTTCTGAGGTCGATCCTCCACAGCAGCACAGGAGCCTCCACATGAGCAAGAGCAAAGCCGTCCGCATCGACCGCCCCGGCGGTCCCGAGGAAATGAAGATCGTCGAAGTCGATGTCGGCGATCCGGGTCCGGGCGAAATCCGCATCCGGCACCAGGCGGTGGGCCTGAACTTCATCGACGTCTACCAGCGCAACGGCCTGTACAAGTTCCCGATGCCGCTGCAGCTCGGCATGGAGGCCTCGGGCATCGTCGAGGCGGTGGGCGAGGGGGTCACGCACCTGAAGTCCGGCGACCGCGCCGCCTATGCCAGCCAGCCGCCGGGCTCGTACAGCGAGTTGCGCGTGCTCCCCGCCAAATGCGTGTGCAAGCTGCCCGACGCGATCTCCTTCGAAACCGGCGCGGCCATGATGCTCAAGGGCATGACGGCGCAATACCTGCTGAAGAAGACGCTGCCTGCCGAGGGCCTGCAGCCCGGCGATTTCATCCTGTTCCAGGCGGCTGCGGGCGGCGTCGGGCTGATCGCCTGCCAGTGGGCCAAGGCGCTGGGGCTGAAGCTGATCGGCACCGCCGGCAGCGATGCCAAGTGCAAGCTGGCGCTGGCGCATGGCGCCGCGCACGCCATCAACTACAACAGCGAGAACTTCGCCGATCGGGTGCGCGAGATCACCGGCGGCATGGGCGTCAAGGTGGTCTACGACTCGGTGGGCAAGGACACCTTCCAGGGCTCGCTGGATTGCCTGCGGCCCTTCGGCCTGCTGGCCATCTTCGGCAACGGTTCGGGGCCGGTGCCACCCTTCGACCTGGCGGTCCTGGCCGCCAAGGGCTCCCTGTACGTCACGCGGCCAACCCTGTTCGCCCACATGGCCACCCGCGAGAGCACGCAGGCGATGGCCGACGACCTGTTCGCCGTGGTGACGAGCGGCGCAGTCAAGATCCCGATCGAGCAGCGCTACGCCCTCGAGGACGTGCAGCAGGCGCATCGCGACCTGGAGGCACGCAAGACCACCGGCTGCACGATCCTGACCCTGTAATCCGCTTTGAGCTCTACGGTGCCGATGATGTACGTGACGGGACGTGATGGGGCGGCGGAGTCGGGCGGCATGCCCTGTGCCGGCCGACGTCACCGGCCCTTCGGGCCCGTAGTGGGGCCGGCTGGCCCGCACCGCATGCCGGGCGGACGTCGCACGGAACCGAGGCAGCTACTACCGCATGCGAGAGCACGCAGCCCGGGCTATTTTTTCCTGACCCGCCTCAACTCATCCAGGATCAGGCAGATGGCGCCGAGGGTGATCGCGCTGTCGGCCACGTTGAAGGCCGGAAAGTGCTGGCCGGCCCAGTGGAAGTCCAGGAAGTCGACCACGTAGCCGTGCATCATTCGGTCGAGGACGTT
>DASXKG010000742.1:0-1903 GCA_036496965.1 Variovorax sp. | reverse complement strand
CTGGCCCGCATCACCAGCCTGCTGCTCGACGAGATCGACGAGGGCACGGTCGACTTCATTCCCAACTACGACGGCTCCACCGAGGAGCCGCGCCTCTTGCCCGCGCGGCTGCCGTTCACGCTGCTCAACGGCGCCAGCGGCATCGCGGTCGGCCTGGCCACCGAGATCCCGAGCCACAACCTGCGCGAAATCGCCGATGCCTGCGTGGCGTTGATCAAGGCCAACGGCAAGCTCGACGACGAGCAGCTGTTCGCGCTGGTGCCGGGGCCGGACTATCCGGGCGGCGCGCAGATCATCAGCAGCGCGGCCGATATCGCCGAGGCCTACCGCAGCGGCCGCGGTTCGCTCAAGGTGCGCGCGCGCTGGAAGATCGAGGAGCTCGCGCGCGGGCAGTGGCAGCTGGTGGTCAACGAATTGCCGCCGGGCGTCAGTTCGCAGAAGGTGCTGGAAGAGATCGAGGAACTGACCAACCCGAAGATCCGCGCCGGCAAGAAGGCGTTGTCGGCCGAGCAGACGCAGCTCAAGGCCTCGGTGCTGTCGCTGCTCGACGGCGTGCGCGACGAGTCCAGCAAGGACGCCCCGGTACGGCTGGTGTTCGAGCCGAAGACCTCGCGCATCAGCCAGGAGGAATTCACGACGATGCTGCTGGCGCAGACCTCGCTGGAGAGCTCCTCGTCGATCAACCTCACGATGGTCGGTATCGACGGCAAGCCGACGCAGAAGTCGCTGCGCCAGATGCTGACCGAGTGGATCGCCTTCCGCGAGATCACCGTCGAGAAGCGCTCGCGCCATCGGCT
This sequence comes from Variovorax sp., assembly GCA_036496965.1. Lineage (GTDB taxonomy): Bacteria > Pseudomonadota > Gammaproteobacteria > Burkholderiales > Burkholderiaceae_C > Variovorax. Next base: position 1,106 of record DASXKG010000742.1, on the reverse strand, counting down.
GGGCAAGGTGCAGGACCGCATCCACATCCTCGAAGGCCGGCAGCTGGTGCTGCTCAACATCGACGAGGTGATCGCCATCATCCGCGCGGCGGAGGACCCGAAGGCGGCGTTGATCGCGCGCTTCAACCTCAGTGACCGGCAGGCCGAGGACATCCTGGAAATCCGGCTGCGCCAGCTGGCGCGGCTGGAAGCCATCAAGATCGAGCAGGAACTGAAGAACCTGCGCGAGGAACAGAAGAAGCTCGAGGACATCCTCGGCAGCCCGGCCGCATTGCGGCGCCTGCTGGTCAAGGAGATCGAGGCCGACGCGAAGAGCTTCGAGGATGCGCGCCGGACCTTGATCCTGGCCGACAAGCGTGCCGTGGCCGAAGTGCGGGTGGTGGACGAGCCGGTCACGGTGATCGTGTCGGAAAAGGGCTGGGTGCGCACCCAGAAGGGCTGGGCCAGCGAGCGCGCGGCCGGTGCGACTGCGCCGGAGTACAGCTTCAAGTCGGGCGATGCGCTTTACGGTGCCTTCGAGTGCCGTTCGGTCGATACCTTGCTGGTCTTCGGCACCGCCAAGGACAAGGGCGTGCGCGTCTACAGCGTGCCGGTGGCCTCGCTGCCGGGCGGACGCGGCGACGGCCAGCCGGTCACCACGCTGATCGACCTGGACAGCGGCACCCATGTCGCGCACTACTTCGCGGGACCAGCGGGCGCCGATCTGCTGCTGTCCAGCAGCGGCGGCTACGGCTTCATCGCGGCGGTCGAGAACATGATCTCGCGCCAGCGCGGCGGCAAGGCCTTCGTCGACGTGGGCGAAGGCGAGCAGCTGTGCCGGCCGTCCTTGGTGGCTGGTGCCGGTGGCGCCGAGCCGCTGCCGGCCGCCACGCACGTGGCTTGCGCGTCGGTGGGCGGACGCATCCTCACCTTCGACATCGCTGAGCTCAAGCCGCTGCCCAAGGGCGGCCGCGGCCTGACGCTGATCGACCTCGAGGCCAAGGACCAGCTGGCGGGCGCGGCGGCCTACACCCGCAGCGTGCGCATCGAGGGCATCGGCCGCGGCGGCAAGGAGCGCGAGGAAACGCTGGAGATCCGCACCCTCAACAACGCCCGCGGCAACAGGG
>DASXKG010000741.1:0-2962 GCA_036496965.1 Variovorax sp. | reverse complement strand
GAAGTACAACTGCTTGAAGGTGCTCTCGTCGATGCGCAGCACGGTGCAGTCGGTGGCGCAGCGCGCGGTCAGCGAGCGGCGCTTGTCAGGCGCGAAGAAGGCGATCTCGCCGAACAGCCGGCCGGGGTCCATCATGCTGCCGATTTCGACGAATTCGATCTTTCCCGCGGCGAGCAGGTACAGGTGCTCGGCCATGTCGCCCTTGCGGAAGAGCACGTCGCCAGCCTTCAGCTTCTGGCTGCGCATGTAGGGCCGAAGCCAGAGTCCCGACAGGTCTCTGGCTGCCGCCGCGGCACTGACCCTGCGCGTCAGGCGCACCATTTCCGCCGTGCGGTAGATGTTGATGGGCAGCAGGAAACCGTGCAGCACCACCATGATGAGCGCCGGATGGAGCACGCCGTAGATCAGGAAGCCGAGATTGCCGCCGACGGCCAGGGCGCGCAGCGGAATCATGGTCTTGACGAAGGAACTCACCACCACCAGCGCACCGGCCACGATCGCCGATATCACCGCGATGACGCCCGCCGGCGTGGCCAGTGCCACCGCAAGACCGGTGGCCGCGTTGTCGAACAGTTCGAGCGATGTCATCCCGGCCTCTCCTAGTTTGGCGGAAGTCTGGGCTGCAATGTGCCACAGCAGCGCCTTCGGGCGCCATCTGCCGCGCCGTACCTATTCCAGCAACTCGTCGCGGATGCGTCTGCCGACGCTGTCCTCGATGAAGCCGGAAATAGGGTAGCGGTCGCCGACCAGGGCCGCCATCTCGACAACGCGCAGGCAAAGCTCCACGACGTTGCGGTCGAGCTTGTCGCCGGGACGGATCAGGCCGACCTCCGCTGCAGCGAAGGTGAACCGCGCGATGGGATCGCCGGCGTCGGCGGCGGGCAGCGGAGGTGCAGCGTCTGCGGCTGAGCGGATGCTCGACAGAAAACCCATGCCCATGGCGAATCCTCTTCGATGACGACCAGCCGGAGAGCTTATCGCCGAAGGGCGGGTGCTGCACGCTGCGGGCGGTGAAGGGATGGACTCGATCGCCCAAATAAATACGCTAACGGCGGCGCGCACGGGTTTGGTTGGCGGAGTTTGTTACCAGCGGGGGGCGGGCGCTGGTCATTAATTGGATGCCGTTAGCGTATTTGTTATGTCGGTACGGTCATCCTGATGACGCCCCCAAGATGCCGTACCACACATGAACGAAAATAGCCGGTTTGCCAGGTCTGTGGCCACTTTGACTCCCAACCAAGAATTCGCCCATTCGAGCCGCCAGAGGCTCTCGAACCGGGACTCCCTGCTGGCCATGCTGGGCCTGTGCTGTGTCGCAACCCTGGTGGCGCTGGACCAGACGGTGGTCAGCACCGCGCTGCCTGCCATCGTCGCCGAGTTGCATGGCTTCGATCTCTATGCCTGGGTCGCCACCTCGTACCTGCTGGCCTCGGTCATCACCGTGCCGGTGGTCGGCCGCCTGGGCGACCAGTTCGGCCGCCGACCGTTCGTGCTGGGGTCGATCGTGGTCTTCAGCGTGGCCTCGGCGCTGTGCGGCCATGCCAACAGCATGGAAGGCCTGGTGGCGGCGCGCGCACTGCAGGGCATCGGCGGCGGCATGCTGGTGGGCAGCGCCTTCGCCTCCATCGTCGACCTGTTTCCCGATGCCCTGGTGCGCCTGCGCTGGCAGATGCTGCTGGCCACCACCTTCGGCCTGGCCAACACGCTGGGTCCGTCGCTGGGCGGCCTGCTCACCCAGTACCTGGGTTGGCGCTGGGTGTTCTACATCAATCTGCCGGTGGGCCTGGTGGCGCTGTACGCGGTCTGGCGCTTCTTGCCGCACGTGCGCCACGGTGTGCCCGGCGCCGAGGTGCGCATCGACTGGCCGGGCGCCCTGATGATCGCAGCCGGGCTGGGCAGCTTGCAGCTGCTGGTCGAGCTGGTGCCGCAGCGCGGCTTGACCGCCGGCATGGCGATGACCCTGGCCGTCTGCGTGCTTGCTTTCTTCGCCCTGATTCGCTGGGAGCGGCGCGTCGCCCATCCGCTCATTCCCGGTGAGCTGCTGCGCAACCGGTCGCTGCTCAGCATGTTCCTGCTGGCCGCAGCGGGGGGCTTCATGCAATTCTCGCTGCTGGTCTACGTGCCCCTGATGTTCCAGGGCGGCTTTGCCTTGTCGGCGCACACGGCCGGGCTGCTGGTGACGCCGCTGGTGGCCTTCATCGCGGTGGCCAACATCGTCAACAGCCGCATCCTGCCGCGGCTGCCGAACGCCGCGATGATGGTGTATCTGGGCTTCGGGCTGACGACCCTGTGCACGGCGCTCATGTTGCTGGCCACCGCCGGCTCGTCGCATGTCTTCCTGATCGCCGTGATGGTGTGCGGCGGTTTGGGCATGGGGCTGACGATGCCCAACCTCACGATCTCGATGCAGCAGGCGGCGCCGCGCGAGAACGTGGGCATCGCCATCGCGCTGCTGCAGAGCCAGCGCATGGTGGGCGCCATGCTGGGCACGGCGCTGACCGGCGCGGCGGTCAACTGGTCCTACCGGCACGGCATCGGCAACGCGCTGGCCGGCGATGCCGCCGGCGCCGCCTGGCAGCCGCTGCTGGCGAACCCCGAGATCCTGCTCAGCCAGGACCTGCAGGCCGAGTTGCTCGGCCGGCTGGCCGCGGTCGGCCGGGATGGTGCGGCCCTGATCGACATGGCCCGCGAAGCGCTGGTGCAGGCGATCCACACCGGGTTCTGGCTGACCATTGCCGTCGGGCTGCTCAGCTTCTTCGGCATACGCTACATGCCGAAAATCAGCTTCAGGTCGACGCCGGTCAAGGTGCAGTTGGAAGAAGGCTTTCACGAGCCCTGATTCCGCGCGAGCGCAACTGCCGGTCAGGATCCGAAGCGCGCTGCTTATTCCATGTAGAGTTGTCTTGCATTACGACGCAACTGGGCGCGGCTTTTCGACGCGCATGTGCGCCGCCATCCAAGG
>DASXKG010000740.1:0-4105 GCA_036496965.1 Variovorax sp. | reverse complement strand
GCCCTGGTTGATGTAGCCCTTGTCGGTGATCTCGCCGGCCTCGAGATCGGCTGGCTGCACCAGCACCAGCGCCCGTGCCGGGCAACGCGAGGAGCCGGCGCCGGCGTCGCGCAGTTCGCGCATCACGCGCAGCAGGGCGGAGTGGAATTCGTGGGGCGGAAGCGCCTGCGCTTGCGCGCTGGCGAAGACCAGCATGCCGATCTCGGCGCGATCATGGCCGGTGATCACCAGGTCCTGCGCCAGCGGCGCAAGCCGCGAGACCAGCTCGACGCGCAAAGTGCCCACCGAGACCCAGGTGCCGCTGCTGAGCTTGAAGTCCTCCGCCACGCGCCCGTGGAACAGCACACCGCGCTCGGGGCGTGCCGCGTCCACCAGGCGGCCGGCGTCGCCGATGCGGTAGTAGCCCTCGTCGTCGAAGGCGGCGGCCGTCTCGCGCGGGGCGTCGCGGTAGCCCGGAAACACCGACACGCCCTTGACGCGCATCTCGAGCTTGTCGCCGTTCGGCACGAACTTCAGCTCCAGGCCCGGCAGCGGCGCGCCGATGCAGCCGGCGCCGTCGAGGCGCCAGTGGGCCGAGGTGATGGCCGGCGAGGTCTCGGTCGCGCCCCACGAGGTGGTGAGCCACAGCGGCGCATCAGGCCGCGCCTGCTGCGCGACCCTCTCCAGGCGCTGCCAGGTCGATGGCGCCAGCGCCGCGGCGGCATAGAAGGCCAGGCGCAGGCGCGACAGCACGTCGCGCGCCAGCGCCGGATCGGCTTCGAGCAAGGGCAGCAGCATGTCCCAGCCGCGCGGCACGTTGAAGAGCAGGGTGGGCCGCACTTCGCGCAGGTTGCGCAGCGACTTCTCGATCAGCCCGGGTGCGGGCCGGCCTTCGTCGATGTAGAGCGCGCCGCCGTGGCAGAGCACCATGTTGAAATTGTGATTCGCGCCGAAGGTGTGGCTCCAGGGCAGCCAGTCGACCAGCACCGGCTTCTCCCGGGCCAGGAAGCGCCAGGTCTGCGCGATCATCTGCTGGTTCGCGCACAGCATGCGGTGCGTGTTGATGACCACCTTGGGGCGGCCCGTCGAGCCCGAGGTCAACAGGTACTTGGCATGGTCGTCGGGCAGGATGGCGGCAAAGGCCTGCATGACGGCGGGCGTCTCCGGCGTCTGCAGCAGGCGCTCGAAAGCGATGCCTTGCACCCGCGTCTCGGCATGGCGGCTGAACACCCGGACCGCATGGCCGGTCCAGCCTTCCAGTGCCGGGCCGTAGACGGCTGCATCTGAGGCATAGACCAGCGCCGGATCGAGGCTGCCCAGCATGGCGTGCAGACGCGTCGGGTCCTTGGCCATGCGTGAGTAGGCGCTCGACAGCGAGCAGGCGGTGCGGCCGATGTGCATCGTGGCGAGCATCAGCAGCGCGTGGTCGACCGCGTTGTCCGACAGGATCACCACCGGGCGGTCCTTGGGAACGCCCAGGTCCAGCAAGGCCTGCGCGACCGAACCGACGGCCCGGCGCAGCGCCTGGTAGTCGAGCCGGCGCCAGCCTGAATGGCTGTCGTCGCGCTCGGCCAGCGCCAGCGCAGCGGGCGTCTCGCGCGCCCAGTGCTCCAGCCAGTCGCCGATGCAGCGCGCATAGGGCCGCAGCGCGACCGGCGAGCGCAGCGCGAAGGAGCCGTCGTCGAAGTCGATGCGCACGGTGCGCGGCGGCGCGAGCTGGCTTTCGTCGTTGAAGAACCCGGGGGTGTCCATCAGCCGAGTGTGCCGTTGGCCGCCTTGGCGCGTATCAGGTCCAACAGCAGGGTGTCGCGCGCGGCTTCGAGCTCGCTCGCGCGCCGTGGCCCGAGTGCCGACGCCACGCCGCGTGCCACCTCCTGCTTGAGTTCCGGGGTCATCGCCGGCGAACCCAGGTCATGCCACCAGTCCTCGATCGGGCCGCCGAGATGGTCCAGCAGGTGCGCGATGCCGCCTGCGCCGCCGGACAGATGCAGGTTCATGAAAGGGCCCATCACCGCCCAACGCAAGCCCGGCCCCTCGGCGATGGCCGTGTCGATGTCCGCCACCGACGCGACGCCCTGCTCGACCAGGTGGAAGGCTTCGCGCCACAGCGCCGCCTGCAGGCGGTTGGCGATGTGGCCCTTGATCTCGCGCTTCACGTGGATCGGCCGCTTGCCGATCGACGCGTAGAAGGCCATCGCGCGCGCAATGGCCTCGGCCGAGGTGTGCGTGCCGCCGACCACCTCCACCAGCGGGATCAGGTGCGGGGGGTTGAAGGGATGGCCCAGCACCACCCGCTCGGGATGTGCGCATGCGGATTGAACACCGCTGATCGCGAGCCCCGAGGAGCTCGATGCGAGGATCGTGCGCGGCGGCGCGGCCGCATCCATGCGGCGGAACAGATCGATCTTGAGGTCGATGCGCTCCGGGCCGTTCTCCTGCACGAAGTCGGCGCCGGCCACCGCGTCTTCGAGCCGCTCGTGGAAACGCAGGCGCTGCACCGATGCGCCCTCGGCCAACCCGGAACGCTGCAGCGTCGGCCAGTGCTGCGCCACCGCTTCGCGCAGCCGCGCTTCGGCGCCGGGCGAAGGATCGGTGGCATCGACGTCGAGGCCGCGCGCCAGGATGTACGCGGCCCAGCTCGCGCCGATCACGCCGGTGGCGACGACCGCCACCCGGTTCACGTCTGTGCTTGCGCTGCTCATCACGGATTCCTCGGGCATCAACGCGGCGCGAACGCGGGCCGCGGCGCGCCGACCCGCGGCAGGCCCATCAACTCGCGCGCTTCGGCCGGCGTGGCGGGTTCCATGTCCATCTCGCGGATGACCCGCACGATGCGCTCGGTCAGCTGCAGGTTGGTGGCCAGTTCGCCGTGGCGGTAGTAGAGGTTGTCCTCCAGCCCGACGCGCGCATGGCCGCCGAGCAGCAGCGCGGCGATGTTGGCTTCCAGTTGCGACGGCCCGATGCCGCTGACGCCGAAGATCGCGCCCTTGGGCAGCGTGTCGACCATCATCTGCAGGTTGCGCGGCGAATAGGGCATCGCGTTCTGGAAATTGCGGTGCACGTTCATCACCAGATTGATGAAGTAGGGCTCGTCATCCAGTCCTTCCTCGATCAGCGTGGTCGTGTCCTGCAGGATGTGGGTCGGGCTGAACACCTCCCACTCGGGCTTGATGCCGCGCGCCTTCATGCCGGCCGCCAGTTCGCGCCCCTTGGTCAGCGGGGTGTCCATCAGGATCTCGCGGCCCTCGAACGAGAGGTTGAGCGTGGTCGCATCCAGCGTGCACATCTCGGCGCCGGCATCCATGCCCTTGATCCGCTCCTCGAAGGCGATCTCCCAGCGCTCGCCCGGCAGCGGCTTGATCATGTCGCCGTGCACGCCGCCGCCGGTCGAGTTGTTGATCACGATGTCGCAGCCGGCGACACGGATGCGGGTGTTGATGTCGCGGTAGATATCGGCGTTGCAGGTGGCGCCGTCGTCGGGCCGGCGCGCGTGCAGGGCCACCACGCTGGCGCCGGCGCGCCAGCAGGCCACGACGTCGGCCGCGATCTCGGCGGGCTGGGTGGGCAGATGGGGGTTCTGCGACTTGTGGGCCATGCCGCCGGTCGGGGCGATGGTCACGATCACTTTGCGCTTGGACATGGGGGTCTCCTGTGGGCAGCAGGGTATTATTTTTGACTCGCATTCCCCTGGCAGTCATCGCGACGACATTTGGGATCAGGGTTTACGAGGCGAGCAGCGTCCATGCCCCACATGCCGAACCAGAGACAACGCCCATCCCTTTCGCTGTCCATCCCGGGCCTGCTCGAAGTCTCGGGCTGGTTTCCCGGACTCGACCCCGATGCCCAGGCGCGGGTGCTGGACGCGATGCGCGAGGAGCGCGTGGCAGAGGGCGCTGCGCTGTGCCGGCGCGGCGAGACGCCGCTGCACTGGTACGGCACGCTGGAGGGCCTGCTCAAGTGGTCGGTGACCTCGGACAACGGCCGCTCGGTGACCTTCGGCGACCTCTCAGTGGGCAGCTGGTTCGGCGAGGGCACCCTGCTGCGTGCGGCCCCGCGCAGCGCCGACATCATCGCGCTGCGCGACAGCCGCGTGGCGGTGCTGCCGCTCGACACCTTCGAGTGGCTG
>DASXKG010000739.1:0-9586 GCA_036496965.1 Variovorax sp. | reverse complement strand
CGCGGCGGGATCGCAGCCTCGATGTGCGCGGGATCGATGGTGAACGAACGCGGGTCAATATCCACGAGGAAACCGGGCGAGCCGCGCAATCTAGGCCGGATATAAGGATGCAGCCGACTTGTTCGCAGCACAACACGAATTCTTCTTGCTATCCGGGAGGCATCCATATAAGCAAGTCATGAACAGCACCCGTGACACCTGGTTCATCACTGGCGCCTCTTCCGGTTTCGGAATGGCCTTCGCCCGCCACGCCCTGGCCCAGGGCTACAACGTGGTCGCCACGGCGCGCGCACCGGCCCGGCTGGCCGAACTGGCCGCTCTCGCCCCCGAGCGGGTCCTTGTGCAGGCCCTCGATGTCACGGCGGCCGGTGATGCCGAGCGCGCGGTCGCCGCTGCCGTGGCCCGCTTCGGCCGCATCGACGTGCTGCTCAACAACGCCGGCTACGGCATCGTCGGCGCGGTCGAGGAAACGCCCGACGCGGACTTTCGCGCGCAGATGGAGACCAACTTCTTCGGTGCCGTCGGCGTGACGAAGGCAGCGCTGCCGCAACTGCGCGCGCAGGGCGCCGGGGCCATCGTCAACATCTCGAGCCTCGGGGGCCAGTTGTCGTTCGCCGGCTTCGGTGCCTACTCGGCGTCGAAGTTCGCACTCGAAGGCATGTCCGAGGCGCTGGCGCAAGAAGTGGCGCCCTTCGGCATCAAGGTGATGATCGTGGAGCCCGGCGCCTTCCGCACCGGCTTCGCGGCCGACGCACTCCAGCACATGCCGGAGCTGGAGGCCTACCGAGACACCGTCGGCGGCACCCGCGCCTTCGCGCACGGCATGCACGGCACGCAGGAGGGCGATCCGGCCAAGGCGGCGGCGGCCATCGACGCCGCGCTGCGGGCGCCGAACACGCCGCTGCGCCTGCAACTGGGCGCGGATGCGGTGACTTCGGTCCGGGCCCATGCCGAGCACATGCTGAAGGAACTCGCCGCGTGGGAGGGCGCAGCGCTGGACACCCGCGTCGTTCAGGCGACCTGAGCCACCGAATCCGTGCACCCGGCCAGCGCTCCCAGCCTCAGCGATCGAAGGCCGCCCGCTTCGGATCGAACTTCCAGCCCGGCACCAGGTACTGCATCGCCGCCGCATCGTCGCGCGAGCCCAGGCCGTGCTGCTGGTAGAGCCGGTGCGCCTGCTCGACCTCGACCATGTCGAGCTCGATGCCCAGGCCGGGCTTCTTCGGTACCTGCACCAGGCCGCCCCGGATCTGCAGCGGCTCCTTCGTGAGGCGCTGGCCGTCCTGCCAGATCCAGTGGGTGTCGATGGCGGTCACGCGCCCGGGCGCGGCGGCGGCGACATGCGTGAACATCGCCAGCGACACGTCGAAATGGTTGTTCGAATGCGAGCCCCAGGTCAGGCCCCAGTCGCGACAGGTCTGGGCCACGCGCACCGAACCGGCCAGGGTCCAGAAATGCGGGTCGGCCAGCGGGATGTCCACCGACTGCAGCGCCAGCGCATGGCTGAGCTGGCGCCAGTCGGTGGCGATCATGTTGGTGGCGGTCGGCAGTCCGGTGGCGCGGCGGAACTCGGCCATCACTTCGCGGCCGGAGAAGCCGTCCTCGGCACCGCAGGGATCTTCGGCATAGGCGACCACGCCGCGCATGTCGCGCATCAGGCGGATGGCGTCCTTCAGCAGCCAGCCGCCGTTCGGATCGAGCGTGACGCGCGCCTCGGGAAAGCGCTCGTGCAGTGCCACGATGGCCTCGAGCTCCTCGTCGCCGCGCAGCACGCCCCCCTTGAGCTTGAAGTCGTTGAAGCCGTAGCGTGCCTGTGCCGCCTCGGCCAGCCGCACGATGGCCTGCGGCGTCATGGCGGCCTCGTGGCGCAAGCGCGACCAGTCGTCGGGGGCGCCGGCTTCGCTGGCGTAGGGCAGGTCGGTCTTCGACTTGTCGCCGATGTAGAAGAGGTAGCCCAGCATCTCGACCGCCTCGCGCTGCTGGCCTTCGCCGAGCAGCGCCGCCACCGGCACGCCGAGGTGCTGGCCGAGCAGGTCGAGCAGGGCCGATTCGATGGCGGTCACCGCGTGGATGGCGGTGCGCAGGTCGAAGGTCTGCAGGCCGCGGCCCGCGCTGTCGCGATCGGCGAAGCGGCGCTGCACCTCTTGCAGCAGGCGTTGCTGCGCGCCCAGCGGCTGGCCGACGATCAGCGGCCGCGCATCTTCCAGGGTCTGGCGGATCTTCTCGCCGCCCGGCACTTCGCCGACGCCGGTGTGGCCGGCGCTGTCGGTGAGGATCAGCAGGTTGCGCGTGAAGAAGGGTCCATGCGCGCCGCTCAGGTTGAGCAGCATGCTGTCGCGGCCGGCGACGGGGATCACCCGGAGACTGGCGATCGATGGGGTGGAAGCAGTGGTCATGAGGGGCTGACGGGCCGGAACAGGCGGGCCACGCGATCGTAGAAATCGGCAGGGAAGGTCCAGAAGCGCGCGCCGTTGGGGGTTTGCTGCGCGTCCAGGCCGCGCCGCGGCGGTGCGGCGCTCAGCAGGAACTGCGCCACCATGTCGCTGCTGACCCAGGGGTCGTCGTACCAGAAGTCGTGCGAGCTTTCCGGCAGGTTGGGAATGTCGTTGGGGTCGACCTTGATGAGGTCGAAGCGCAGCTTGCGCGAGGCGTCGACCAGGAACTGCGTCTGCTCGCTGCTGAGCTCGCTCAGGTTGGGCCGGCCGGCGCGCGATGCCCGCCCCACGATGGCCGCGAAGCGCAGCACCGAGTCGTTCAGATTGGCCGCGATGCTCACCCGGTCGATGATGTCGATGTAGGCGCCCAGTTCGTTCACGAAGCGGCGCGTGTCGATGTCCGGCGCAGCGAAATAGATCTGCCCGAGTCGCAAACGCTGCTGCAACTCGGCACGCGACTCGCCCGAGCGGGGCGTGCCGAGCCGGGCCAGCGCCGGGCTCAGCACCTGCGCGCCCGCGCTGTAGGCCAGCACGTCGATCCTCGAGGCCGTGGTGTTCTTGGCCAGCAGTTCGATCAGCCGTGCAAAGGGCTCGACCGTTCGCGCCGCGTTGTTGACGTCCGTCAGGTAGCGCAGGATCGAGCCCGCGGAGGGCCACAGGAACGACAGCACCACCATGCGCCGCCCGGTGAAGTGGCGGAACTGGGCGGCCTGCGCGGCCGCCCTCGGCACCGTGTTGTTGGAGCCGTGCACGTAGATCAGCAGCTCGCTGTTGGGGCTTGCCGCCAGGGCCTGGTTCACCTTGGCGAAAAAGGCCTGCGCGTCGGCCGAGTCCTTCACCTCTTCGTCGTCCTTCAGCACGGCCAGCTGTTCCAGCCGCTCCAGCTGGACGATCGGCCGCTGGCCGGGGTCGTCGCTGGTCGACATGCGGTGCAGCGTCTCCCAGTCGAGGTTTTCGTCGCCGACCCGCACATGGGCGATGCCCATTCTCAGGTCGTCGGTCGGCACGATGGTGTACAGGGGCTCCGGGTGCTCGATCAGGGCCAGCCGGTTGGTGGCATAGAACACCGGGATCTCGGTGGTCCTCAGCTTCTCCCCGATCTTCTCGAAGGGATCGACGTCGCCGTTGCTGAAGCTCACCGGCGTGGGCATCAGGTACACCGGCGAATCGCATCCGGCCAGCAATCCGGCCGCGAGCAGGGCGAGCAACAGCCAGACGGTGCGGCGCAGGACGGCGAAGGAACGGCGCGCGGTGGACGGGTGGATTGCAGACTTCATGAACATGTCGAGGCGGATGGTGCCATGCCGGCGGCCGCAGCCCGAGCAATCGCGCGGCACGGCACAATCATCCCCCATGTCCCAGCGCAACAGGCTCGTGCCGATCATCGTGGCCTTCCCGCTGTTTCTGCAGAATCTCGACACTTCGGTGATGGGCACGGCACTGCCGAGCATCGCGCGTTCGCTGCAGGTGCAGCCCCTTCGGCTCAATCTTGCCATCACCTCCTACCTGCTGAGCCTGGCGGTCTTCCTGCCGCTGTCCGGCTGGTTCGCCGAGCGCTTCGGCGCCAAGCGGGTGTTCTGCTGGGCGATCGCCTTCTTTGCGCTCGGCTCGGCGCTGTGCGGCGCAGCCACATCGCTGGGCTCGCTGGTGCTGTATCGCGTCATCCAGGGGCTGGGCGGCGCGATGATGGTGCCGGTGGGCCGGCTGCTGTTGCTGCGCAGCGTGCCGGCCGCGCTGATGGTGGGCGCCATGGTCTGGTTCACCGTGCCGCCGGCCATCGGCCGCATGGTGGGCCCGCTGGTCGGCGGTGCCATCGTCACCTGGACCTCCTGGCGCTGGATCTTCCTGATCAACGTGCCCTTCGGGCTGCTGGGCATCGCGCTGGCCTGGAATTTCATCCAGGACACGCCGGTCGAGTCCGAGGCCAAGCCCTTCGACCTGGCTGGCTTCGTGTTGATGGCGCTGGGGCTGGTCGGTGCGCTCAGCGCCCTGGAGACCGCCGGCAAGGCCGTGGTCGCGCCCTGGGTGAGCTGGGCCCTGGGCGCCACCGGCCTGCTGGCGCTCGCCATCTATGGCTGGCGCTACCGCCGCCGGACGCATCCGCTGATCGATCTCGACGTGCTGCGCTTTCCGACCTACCGCAACTCCATCGTCGGCGGCACCCCGCTGCGCATCGCCATCGGCGCCTCGCCCTTCCTGCTGCCGCTGATGCTGCAGCTGGGCTTCGGGCTCACACCCCTCGAATCCGGCCTGCTGACCGTGGCCACCGCGGTCGGCTCGCTGGCCACGCGCGTGGTCATGACCACCGCCATCCGCCGGGTCGGCTTTCGCTCGCTGCTGGTGGGTGCCACCGCGCTGACCAGCTTCTTCTACATGAGCTATGGCCTGTTCACGCCCGGCACTTCCCATGCCCTGATGTTCCTGGCCATGATGCTCGGCGGCCTGTTCAACTCGATGACCATGGTGTCGATGCAGACCCTGGGCTTCTCCGAGATCCCCAAGCCGCTGATGAGCCATGCGACCACGCTCAACAGCATGGCGCAGCAGCTGTCGCTCAGCTTCGGCGTGGTGTTCGGCGCCACGCTGGTCAGCGCTGCGGCCTGGTGGCGCGACGGCGATCCGAAGCTGCTCGCGCCGCACGATTTCTCGCCCGCCTTCGTGGTCATCGGCCTGACGACCTTGATCTCGATGTTGTGCTTCATGCGGCTGGATCCGAATGAAGGCGCATCGATGCGCGGAGCCTGAACTGGCCCCCACGCTCCCCCACTGCGTGTGGGTCGCTGCCCCCCGAGGGGGAGTCAGCAGGCCGCCCGTCTGCGCGCAGCGCGGACTTCGCCGCGCGGGCGGCCCGGCCCCGGCCTGGCCTCAGATCAACAAAGTCCACGCTGCGGCCAGGCCGATGGCCAGGGACGCCGTGAAGCCCGCGATGGCTCCGGGCTGGCGCGAGGCCGGGTGCAGCGCCAGTTCCCCCACGCAACCCACGAAGAGAAAAGGCAGTGCCGCCACCGCCGGCAATGCCCAGAGCAGCGCGTCCTCGATGGCGCTGCCCGTCAACGCGGTTGGCGGCCTGGTCCAACGGACGCCGATCAGCGGCAGCGCCGTGATCGCCATGCACAGGAAGAAGCTCCAGAACAGCCATTCGCGCGGCGGCGGCGGGTCCTCGTCGTCGAAGGCTTCCGGCCATTCGGCCTCATCGAGGGTGTCGAGGCTGTCATTGCGAATCGAGGAGGTGAGCGACGTCATGCGCCGCAATGTATCGACGGGCCGGCGCTGGGACTCGACGAATCGCAGCAGTATCGGTTGACGCTACCGGATGGCGCGGCACATGCGCGGGCCGTCCGCCGGAAGGCCCTAGACCAGCACCGCCGCCATCGATTCGGCCACGTGCGCCACGTTGGCGGAGGTCAGGCCGGACAGGCAAAGGCGGCCCGAACGCACGAGATACACCGCATGCTCGTCGCGCAGCCGATTCACCTGGGCTTCGCGCAGCCCGGTGTAGCTGAACATGCCGCGCTGCGAGAGCAGGTAGCCGAAGTCGAGCCGGCCCTTGAACTTGTCGTCCAGCAGCGCATGCAGGCGCTCGCGCATTTCGCGGATGCGCCGCCGCATGCCGGCGGTCTCCTCGGTCCATTGCGCGAACAGGCGGGGGTCGTTCAGCACCCGGGCGATCACCCGCGCGCCGTGCGTGGGCGGGGTGGAATAGTTGCGCCGGACGGTCGCCTTGAGCTGGCCCAGCACGATCTCGGCCGCCTGGGCGTCGTTGCACACCACGCAGAGGCCGCCGCAGCGCTCACCGTACATCGAGAAGTTCTTCGAGAACGAATTGGCGACGAAGAACTGCAGACCCGCGTCGGCCATGGCGCGCACGGCGAAGGCATCGTCGTCGAGGCCATCGCCGAAGCCCTGGTAGGCGATGTCGACGAAGGGGATCAACTCCCGCTCGCGCAGCACCGGAATCAGGCTTTGCCATTGCGCGGTCGACAGGTCGACGCCGGTCGGGTTGTGGCAGCTGGCATGCAGCAGCACGATGCTGTGCCGGGGCAACGCGTCGATCGAGGCCAGCATGTCTCCGAACCGCAGCCCTCCGGTGGCCGGGTCGTAGTACGGGTAGCTGTGCACGCTGAGCCCCGCACCTTCGAAGATCGCGCGATGGTTCTCCCAGGTCGGATCGCTGACCCAGACGGCGGAGCCGGGAAAGTAGTGACGCATGAAGTCGGCACCCACCTTGAGGCCGCCCGAGCCGCCGAGCGTCTGCAGTGTCGCGATGCGGCCATTGGCCACCGCCTCATGCGCTGCACCGAACAGCAGGCGCTGCAGCGCGCTTCGAAAGCCGGCGATGCCCTCGATCGGCAGGTACGGGCGCGGCCCGATCTCCTGCAGCAAGGCAGTCTCGGCTTCGCGCACCGAGGCCAGCACCGGCAGGCGGCCTTGCTCGTCGAAATAGACGCCGATGCTGAGGCTGACCTTGTGCGCGCGCGGGTCGGCCTGGAAGCTTTCCATCAAGGACAGGATCGGATCGCCGGGATAGGGCGGGACGTGGGAGAAGAGGGAAGGAGTCGGGGATGTCATGGGGGAGGGCCTTGGATTGTCACGAATTCTTGCCGGCCTGAAGCCCTATGCCAAGCTTTTCTTGATGCGTGCATAATTTTTCCGTAGATGAGAAGATGAAGGGAAAATTAATGCAAACCGATTTCGACGACATCGATCGCCAGCTGCTGGCCGCCCTGCAGCGCAACGCCCGCCTGACCACCGGCGAACTGGCCCAGATGACCGGGCTTTCGCAATCCCCGTGCTGGCGCCGCATCAAGCGCCTCGAGGAATCCGGCCTGATCGACGGCTACCACGCCCGGTTGAACCGGCGCGCCCTCGGCCATGGCGTCGTGGCTTTCGTGAGCATCGGCATCGAGTACCAGAACGATGCCCGATCGGCCGAGTTCATCGATGCCGTGCGCGCCATTCCGGAAGTCGTGATGTTCCACGGCATCTCGGGCAGTGCCGATTTCCTGCTCATGGTGGTGGCCCGGGACCTCGATGCCTATTCCCAGCTGCTGCAGCGCAAGCTGCACCGCCTGCCCGGTGCGCGGCAGGTGCAGACCAGCTTTTCGATGCAGGAATTCAAGCAGCTTGCCGACCTGCCGATACCGGCGCATGGGTGAAGGTGAACAGTCCCACGCCCACACGGCCGCTGCGAAAGCCGGCTTCGCAATAGCAGAGGTAGTACTCCCAGAGGCGCTGGAAGGGCAGGTCGAAGCCCATCGCGGCGATGGCCGCACGGGCATCGATGAAGCGGCGGCGCCACTCCGCGAGCGTCGCCGCATAGCTGGCGCCGAAGGATTGCGCCAGCTGCAGCCGAAGGCCCGCGCGCTCGGCATGGGCCTGGATCACCGGCACCGACGGCAGCTTGCCGCCCGGAAAGATGAAGCGCTGAACGAAGTCGGTGCTGCGGCGGTAGCGTTCGAAGCATTCGTCGGCGATCGTGATCACCTGCAGTACGCCCGAGCCACCGGGCCGCAGGCGTTCGTGCAGGGTTTCGAAGTAGGTCGGCCAGTAGCGCTCGCCGACGGCCTCGAGCATCTCGATCGAGACGATGCGGTCGTACTGGCCCCGCACGTCGCGGTAGTCCTGCAGGCGCAGCTCGACCGATCCGCCCAGGCCCATCTCAAGCGTTCGCCGCTGCGCATGCGCCAGCTGCTCGGTCGACAGCGTGATTCCGGTCACCTGTGCGCGATGGCGCTCGGCGAGCGCCCTGGCGAGCGCGCCCCAGCCGCAGCCGATCTCCAGCACCGAAGCCTGCTCGGGCATGTCGAGCAGCTCGATGATGCGATCGAGCTTGATCGACTGCGCCTCTTCGAGCGTCTGCGCGCCGGTGTCGTAGAGCGCGCTCGAATAGATCAGATCGGGATCCAGCCACGCGGCGTAGAAGGCGTTGCTGATGTCGTAGTGGTAGGCGATGTTGCGCCGGCTGCCGCGGCGCGTGTTGGCGCGCGAGAGGCGGTACAGCTGGCCCATCCAGCGCGCGGCCCGCGAACCGTCCAGCAGGTCGCCCCAGCTGGCTTCGTTGCGGCTGCCGAACTCCAGCAATGCCACCAGGTCCGGCGTCGACCAGTCGCCGTCGCGGTAGGACTCGGCCAGCCCGAGGTCGCCCTGCAGCAGCAGCCGTCCGAGCGGCCGCCAGCGGTGTAGCGCGAGCGCGGCCTGCGGTCCGGGCGTGGCGCCCCGGCCTTCCAGCCGTTCGCCGTCCGGCAGCTGCACCGTCACGTTGCCGCAGTGCACGCCGCGCAGCAGGCGCAGCAGCAGCCGGCGCAGCGGCCGCATGGCGATCGATGCGCCTTGCGCGCCCGGATCGCTTGCGCCCGCCTGGCTCGCGAAGTCGTTCGAGGGAGAGCCCGGCGTATTCATGAATCCTTGGCCTTGATGATGGTCACCGGGCAGGCCGGTGCGGCGGGACGGCGGTGCAGGCCGACCCCCTTGATCCAGAGGCGCAGCGCCTCCCAGTGGATCGCGGCGACGACCTTGAGCGTGAGCAGGGGATGCGAGAGGAACACCCGCGCCAGCGCGGCGTCGTCGAGCGCGCGCCGGCTGGCGTCGAAGCGCGCGTGCAGCAGCACGCCCTGGGCGTCGCTGGCGCTCACGCCGATGCTCAGGCCGGGCTGGTCAGGCTGCGGCGGCTCCACGCGAAAGGCGTAGCGCAAGTCGAGCCCGAGGAAGGGTGACACGTGGAACTGCTTGGCGCAGCCCTGCGCGACGATCGCGCCCCGGCCCTCGGACCGGTCGACCTCGATGAGGTAGCTGTGCCGCTCGCCGAAGGTGTTGTTGACCTCGTAGAGGATGGCCTGCAACGAGTCGTCGCCCCGGTGGCAGAAATACACGCACAGCGGATTGAAGACGTGACCCAGGATGCGCGGCATGGCCAGCAGGCGGATCGCGCCGCCTGTTTCCAGGCCGGCCGCGCGCAGCTGCTGATCGACCTGCGTGCGCAGGCCGCGGCCGTCGCCGGCGCCATGGTCGCGCTCTTGCAGGCTGAACAGGTTGAAGCGGTTGAGCGAGAAGAGGCGCAAGCGCCGCGCCAGTTCCGGCAGCTCGTCCAGATCGACCAGCAGCGAGAACAGCCGGTAGTCGAGCCGATGCCGCCGCGGCCGCAGGCGCTGGTG